>DATFJJ010000161.1:0-7964 GCA_035269245.1 Wenzhouxiangellaceae bacterium
GACCGCGGCGAGCAATCCGTTGTTGTGCAAATGCCCGGCCATAGGTCCGCCCATGGCGCCCAGGCCGATGAATCCAGCAGTAATCATCCTATTGTGATCATGTTCGATTGAGGTCCTGATGGTGAGTCGGTTCAGGTTACCGCCAAATTCGTCCGGAAACGGGACCGACCAGTCAGGCCGACAGGAAGGAAATGCCCTGGTAGACCATGATCGCGCCGACGTATCCAGCCACGCCGTAGACCGCGAACATTTTCGCCGGCAGCTTCCACGAACCCGACTCGCGGGCCAGGATGACCATTGTGGAAACACACATCAGCGCGACCGAGAAGAACACCAGAAGCGCGAAGCCGGACGCCAGCTCCATGCCGCTGGCATGGATTCGCTCAACCAGGGGCACCATGTTCTGCTCGGCGAATTCGATGCCGAAGATCGTGCCCAGCGTGCCGACGAAGACCTCGCGCGCCAGGAAGGACGTGAGAATCGCCACCCCGTATCGCCAGTCCAGGCCCATCGGCGCAAACACCGGCTCGATGACGCGACCGATGCCGGCCAGCCAGGAAGACCCGAGGTCGGCGCCGCCGTTCGGGAAGTACCCCAGTATCCAGACGACCACGGTCACCGACAGGATCACGCCACCGGCCTTGGTGATGAAATGCATGCAGCGATGCGCCGATTTCTGGATCAGCGGCATCAGCGCGGGCATGCGGTAGGCGGGCATTTCGAGGATGAACGGCACGTCCGAGTCGGACTTGGCATCTCGCCGCGACGCGATGCCGGCGACGACGAGCCCGGCCAATAGTCCGAAGAAATACAGCGCGAACATCGCCAGCCCCTGCATGCCGACCAGGCCGGCCATGGCCGTGGTCTGGGGGATGAAGGCCGCGATCAACAGCGCGTAGACCGGCAGACGCGCGGAACACGGCATCAGCGGGATGGCCATGTAGGTGAGCCGCCGCCGGCGAGGCGAATCGATGGCGCGCGCAGCATACACGCCGGGAATTGCGCAGGCCACGCCGGAGAGCATAGGTATGAAGCTCTTGCCGGTCAGTCCGAAGAAGCGTAGCGGGCGATGACAGATGAGAGCCGCGCGCGCCATGTAACCCGAGTCCTCGAGCAATCCGACGATAAGCGTGAGCATGAAGATCTGCGGGACGAACACCAGGAACGCGCCGACGCCGGAGAAGATCGCGTCGGAGGTGAAGTCGGCCACCAGGCCGGGCCCGATCAACGGCACCAGCCAGCCCGCGACCGTACCCAGGCCGCCCTCGACCACATCCATGATCGGCGCAGCACCGGTAAAGATGGACTGGAACAGCAGATACATGATGGCGAAGAACGCCAGTCCGCCGAACCATGAGTGCAGGAAAAACGCGTCCATTCGGTTCTGCGAGCGCACCAGCATGTCGCCGCGCGGTCCGTACTTGCCGGCTAGGCGATGTGCCTGCTGCTGGATGAGCAGGTCGGGATTGATCTCGATCTCCGGTGCAGGTTCGGGCGGCTGCCGCGGCGGGTCCTCGCGCAGGCAGGCGAGAAGATCGGCCATGCCCCTGCCGGTGCGCGCCGACAGCGGAATCATTTCGGCGTCCAGTTCGCTCGCGAGGCCTTCGAGATCCAGTTCCACGTTGTGCGAATCGAGCACGTCCATCATGTTGGCCACCACAATGACGTGCTTGCCTTTTCGACGTGCGTGGCGAATGACCTGCAGCGTCAGGTACAGGCTCTTTTCCATGCGCGTGACGTCGATGACACAGACGACATGCGACACGTCGGGGCTGTCGAGGCCGGCATGAAACTGCTCCACGGCAACCGTTTCGTCGGCCGACAATGCGCGCAATGAATAACTTCCGGGATAATCGGTGAGCGTGACGCCCGGAATTGCCGGCATCGGCCCGTGCGCAAGCTCGATCGTGATGCCGGGAAAGTTGGCAACCTTTTGCTTCAACCCGGTCAGCCGGTTGAACAACAAGGTCTTGCCGCAGTTCGGGCTGCCGACCAGCATCACGCGGCGGTTCATGCACCCGCCTCCAGGGGCTGCATCATGACGTTCGCGGCGACGTCCTCGTCCAGCGAATACACGGTGTTGCTGACGCGATAGACGCGCGGTGCTCCGAATGCAGGGCGCAGCAGACAGGTGACAATTTCACCGCCGTGAAAACCCATTTCGGTCAGCCGCTGCCGATACGAATCCGGCAGCACATCGGAAAAGCCGCGAATGGCTGCGCGCTGGCCCTTGTTCAGTGTCCAGAGTGGAACGGTGTCCATTTGCCGCGACTTCCTCGCGCGTGTTGCGAACGATCTATATGCAAACGATACGTGTTTACATTGGGTCGTTGTTGATCGAGCGCAAATTTTCCGCGGATCGGCGGACCGGAGAGGCGGAGGCCTCAGTCTCCGGCCAGGTAGGTGTAGGCCGAAAGACCTTCTGCCAGAAGTCTTTCGATCCCCTCGGCCTCTTCGCGTGCCAGCCCGGCGGCGGTGACCTTGGCCCGGCAAGCCGCCAGCAGCTGGCGCGGCTGGAAGCCGACCAGTTCAAGCAGGCTGTCGGCAGTATCGCCCGGGCGGGCGTTGCGCAGCGAGAAACCGTCCTCGCCCAGCGTCACGTCGACGCTGTCGGTATCGCCGAAAAGGTTGTGGATGTCGCCCAGGGTTTCCTGGTAGGCACCGGCCATGAAGATGCCCAGCAGGTATTCCTCGCCCGGTGCGATCTGATGCACCGCAAGCGTGGGCTCCAGCAGGCCGCGTTCGACGTACTGGTCGATCCGGCCGTCCGAGTCGCAGGTCAGGTCCTCCAGCACGGCGCGGCGAGCCGGCTCTTCTTCCAGTCGCTGCAGCGGCACGATGGGGAATACCTGATCGATGGCCCAGATATCGGGCAGCGACTGGAAAATGGAAAGATTGATGAAGTACTTGTCCGAGAGCTGGAATCGAATCCGGTCCCGCAGCTCCCTGTGCCGGCGGTGTTCCGGGTCGAGCCGGCCGGCGACGCGCTCCAGAATCGCGAAATACAGAGGCTCCAGGCGGGCGCGGTCGGTGAGCTTGAGATCTCCGTAGAGGAAAAGGTTGCGCCCTTCCTCCAGCCAGTGCTCGGCCTCGAGAAAGCTCTCTTCGGGCTCGCGGTTGTCGATGTCGGCGAGCAGTTCGCTGAGGTTCACGACGACCGCGTGGCTGTCGTCGGAAATCGCGAATTCCAGGCCGCGGGGGAATTCCTCGGTGGCGGTCACGTTCGTCACCAGCACCGCATGGTGGGCGGTCAGCGCGCGACCGGATTCGGAAAACAGGTCCGGCATGGCGATCTCGCGATCGCGGCACAGCTCGGCAAGCCCGGAGACGATGGCATGGGCGTACTGGGCCATCGAGTAATTCATCGAGCAATAGGTGCGCGAACGTCCGCCCTCGTAGTCCACGCCGAGTCCCCCGCCGATGTCCAGCATCGAGATCGGCACCTCGTCGGCAACGAGCTCGGCGTAGTAGCGACCGGCCTCACGGACGCCGTTCTGGATGTCGCGCAGGTTGGAGATCTGCGAACCCATGTGGAAGTGCAGCAACTGCAACCACTCGATGCAATCGTCCTCTCGAATCGCCTCGACCAGGTCCAGCAGTTGTCCGGCCGCCAGGCCGAACTTGGCGCGCTCGCCGCCGGTGTTCTGCCAGTTGCCCTTGCCCAGCGCGGAAAGCCGCAATCGCACGCCCAGGGTCGGCTTGACGTTCAGCGACTGCGCAAGCTTGCAGATCAGCGGCCACTCGCCGGGTTTCTCGATCACGATGATGACCTTGAGACCCAAACGAATACCGCTCAGCGCCAGGCGAATGTACTGGGCGTCCTTGTAGCCGTTGCACACGATGGTGCCGCCGGGCCGGCTGACCGCCAGCGCGGTAATCAACTCCGGCTTGCTGCCGACTTCCAGCCCAAGGTCGGAAACCGAGGCCAGTGCACCGACAACCGATGCCTGCTGGTTGACCTTGATCGGATAGACCGGCGTGTAATCACCAGTGTATTCGGCATGCGAGATCGCGCTTTCGAACGCCTCGCGCAACTGGCCCGCGCGGTACTTGAGCAGATCGGGAAATCGAATAAGCAGCGGCAGCCGCATACCCTCGCCGCGCGCCTGCTCGACGATCCGGGTCAGCGCAAGCTTCGGTCCGTTCGCACCGACAGGCGCGGCCACCAGCAGACCTTCGGCATCGACGTCGAAAAGTCCCTCCGACCATTGCGGGATGGCATAGCGGCGTCGCGCGGCTTCGATGCTGTCGGAACTCATGCGGATTTGTCCGGAATTGGCAATGTCGGCATTGTAAGACGCTGCGGTCGTTAAAATGAGCAGCAAGACTTGATAGAGGAAAACGGATGTTGCCCAAAGACGAGAAATGGTTCACCGAGGTCTGCAAGGAAGCCGGCAGCGTGGTCGGCTGGAGGGTGGACGAGCAGCTGGCGCATGTCGAAACGGAATTCCAGACGACCGACGTTTACAGAACCGCCCACTGGGGCAACCTGATGGTGATCGACGGCTTCGTGATGCTGACGACACGCGACAATTTCCTCTACCACGAGATGCTCGCCCATCCGGCTCTTTTCTCGCACCCGAATCCGAAGACCGTTGCGATAATCGGCGGCGGCGACTGCGGCACGCTGCACCAGGTGCTTGCGCATCGTGAAGTGCAGTCGGCTGTGCAATGCGAAATCGACGAGCAGGTCACGCGCCTGGCCGAAAAGTATTTTCCCGAACTTTGCGAGCGCAACGACGATCCGCGCGCCACCCTGGTCTTCGATGACGGGTTGGCCTGGATCCGCAGCGCCGAACCCGGCTCGCTGGACGTGATCATCGTCGATTCCACCGACCCGATCGGGCCGGCCGAGGGCCTGTTCGGGCCCGGATTCGTCGCCGACTGCTTCACGGCGCTGGCCGACGGCGGCATCCTGGTTCAGCAAAGCGAAAGCCCGCTGCTGCATCAGCACCTGATCTCGGGCATTCGCCAGAACATGGAAGGGGCCGGTTTTGAAACGATCCGGACGCTGGGCTTTCCTCAGCCCTCCTACCCGTCGGGATGGTGGTCGTGCACCCAGGCGCGCAAGCACGGCATCCTGGCCCCGCCGGATCCCGATCGATTCGATGCCAGTGGCATCGTCACCCGCTATTACAACCCGGAAGTCCATCGGGGCGCGCTGGCCACGCAGATGCCCTGACAGCAAAATCCGCAGAAACAGCTCTCGCGAAGGCTCAAAGACGCGAAAAAGGACGAACACTCGAAGGAAGCCGACCCTCGCGCATCTCTCTTATTTATTCCCTTCTCTGCGCCTTCGCGCAAGCTGGTTGGATTTTCAGGATCGACCGGGAGCAGCTGGTGGGATAGAGAACCGGCTCCGGGTGCGCTTCGCTTACCCGGGCTACTGAATGTGTGCGCGCGGCGGAATGCCGGGCATCGGGTGATGTTTACGCTGGTTGAGGCAGCTCGACCACCGGCAGCGACACGCGGGCGGCGTTCTGGGTCGTCATGAGAATGGCTTCGGCCTCGTCGGAACACTGGCCGCAGCAATCTGCGCAACCGGTCCGCATTTTCAGTTCTTCCAGCGATTCCACGCCACGACGGGCGTGTTCGCGGATTTCGCGATCGGTGACAGCATTGCAGACGCATACGAACATGACTGCAGATTAATACGAATACGAACGATTGTCAATACCTGAATTGAATTAATCGCATTCATCGGTGCCAAGAGCCCGCTTGCCGGGATCGAAGATCCGGCAAAACCTCCGCGCGCTACCGCAACCACTTTGCCAACACACAGCAATCCCACAAAAATTGATCTGCATCATACAAATACGAATGCTTCTCATATATACTCTCATTCACGTTCGATTCACATCTCAAATCAGGAGCTTTCACGTGTTTCACCCGGATCAGCACAAGAACCGCCGCCCCAGCGGGCGCCCAGCACTCAACGCCCTGCTGTTGGCCGCGGCCATTCCTTGCATGGCCGCAACCGCTCACGCAGACCAGCCCGGCGACAGGGATTCCGATCGCTCCGGCGGCGCCGTCGAATCCGAGCAATCGGGCGAAATGCCCCTGGCGCTCGCCCCGGTCGCCATTCTCGGCTCTGCCGAAGCCGCGCTGCAGGTGCCGGGCGGCGCCACGTTCATCTCCGAACAGGATCTGGAGAAGTTTGAGTTCACCGATATACAGCGCATACTCCGCCAGGTGCCGGGCGTCTCGATCCAGCTCGAGGACGGCTACGGCCTCCGGCCCAATATTTCCATCCGCGGCACGCCGTCCGACCGGTCCGCCCGCATCACGCTGCTCGAAGACGGCGTCCTGATCGCGCCTGCACCGTATGCCGCGCCGGCCGCTTATTACTTCCCGACGGCCGGCCGGATGCAGGGCATCGAGGTACTCAAGGGGCCGGCGGCGGTGCTCGAGGGCCCGTACACCACCGGCGGCGCGATCAACATGCTTTCGACCCGGATTCCCGACGTCGCGCGCGGCCAGGCCACCTTCGAGGCCGGCAGCCACGGCCACCTCAGGGGCCATGTCTGGTACGGCGACAGCAGCGAGCGCTTCGGCTATGTTGTCGAAGGCCACGAATGGCGCTCCGACGGATTCCAGAACATCGATCGCTCCAGCCGCGACACCGGCCTCAACAAGGGCGACTACACGGCCAAGTTCCGGGTCAACACGCCGTCGAACCGCGAGAACTACCATGCGCTGGAGCTGAAGGTGCAATACGCCGACGAAACGTCCAACCAGACCTATTTCGGCCTGACCGACGCGGATTTCGCGCAAAGTCCGAACCGGCGCTACGGGCTGAGTGAACTCGACCAGATGAACACCGAGCACGAGCAGGTCGTGGTCAGTTACACGGGACGTATCGGCGACGCGTTGCAACTCAGGGCCAGTGCTTACAACAACGACTTCGAACGGGCCTGGTTCAAGACGGAGGGTATCGATTTCGACGGCAGCGAGAACGCCCAGAACTTTTCCCGCACCAGCTGGTTCAACGTAGTACAGGCGGTCAACCGCGGTGAATCGCTGGGCGGCTTCACCGCCGCCGAACTGCAGGCCATGCTCGACGGCACCCTGGACACCCCGGAAGGTGCAATCGAGCTTCGCAACAATTCGCGCGAATACTATTCCCGCGGCGTGCAGGGCGAAGCCGCGCTGCTGTTCGACACCGGTTCGATCTCGCACCGGCTGCGCGTGGGTCTGCGCTACCACGAAGACGAGGAAGACCGGCTGCAGCGCCAGAGCACCTACACCCAGGTGAACGGCAGCCTGGTGCTCGACGACTTCGGCCTGCTGGGCAACGCCGGCAACCGGATCGAGCAGGCCGAGGCGCTGGCCGCATGGGTTTACGACACCATCGAAATCGGCCGGTTGACGCTGAGCCCCGGCGTTCGTATCGAGGATGTTGATCTCAACCGCACCCGCTACGAGACTCGTATCTCGCGAACCGATGATCCGTCGAGCCGTGCAGCGGACAACCTCCGCAGCACTCGCAGCGACAATATCACTGCGGTCCTGCCCGGGGTCGGCGCACGCTACGCCGTCAACGACGAGTTCGACCTGATCTTCGGCGTTCACAAGGGTTTCTCCGCCCCGTCTTCGGATCCCGACACCGATGAAGAAGAGTCGACGAACTGGGAAGCCGGCTTCCGCTACAACGGCGACCTGGGTTCGCTCGAGATGATCGGTTTCCTGAACGACTTCGAGAACCTGGTCGGTGTCTGCACCGCGTCCAGCGGCGCCAACTGCGACGTCGGTGACGTATTCCGCGGCGACGCCGCGCGTGCCCGGGGGCTGGAAACGAGGCTCTCGACCGACTGGTCTTCGAGCTCAAGCTTCGGCCTTCCGCTGGAAGCCACCTGGACCTGGACCGATGCCGAGTTCCGCAGCGACCTGGCCGATACCGACTTCTTCGGCGACGTCGAGAAAGGCGACCCGATCCCTTACATCCCCGATCACCAGTTCTACAT
>DATFJJ010000162.1:0-4067 GCA_035269245.1 Wenzhouxiangellaceae bacterium
TGCAGCAGGCCAGTGAAGGCCACGGCAACATCATGAGCTACCAGATGCAGAGCTCGTTCGGCGCCCACCAGGCCGAACCGGGCCGCCTGCAGGTGCCAGCCAAGCACGTCACGCCCTACAGCATCGAGCAACTGGAAAAGATGGGCTACGACGTCGAAGTCGTCGACCGGGTCTACAACCCCACGCAGGCGATCTGGTTCGATTGGGAAAATGGCACGATGCAGGGTGGTGCAAGTGATTATGGCGAGGACTACGGCATCGCCTGGTGAGTCAACCGCCCAGAACTACTGCGCACGCGTCTGGCGGCGTCCGGCGGTCACCGCCAGTCACGCGCTCGCTACGTTCTGAGCGGCTGCCTGGATATCCGGCAGCACCTGGCGGCCGGAAAAGCGGGCTTCACCGAGAAACGCTGCTCACTTGCCTGTCGTTCCCTCCCCTGCTTGCGGGGGAGGGCCAGGGTGGGGGCAGACTTTTTACAACTGCTCACAGCGGCGATCCCTCCCCTGCAGTCCGATTACGGATCAACGAAGATCAGCGACGAATGTGGCTGGCGAGGATTTCGACCCCCCGCCGAATCTCGTCGGGCGGCGCTGCGGTAAAGCAAAGGCGCACATAACCGGGGTATGGGCCGAAGCTCGGCCCCGGTGCGACCAGAACGCCGGCCTCGGCCAGGTCGCCGAGAAAGCCGTCCAGCCCTCGATCGTCCAGGATATTCGAAACGTCCGGGAACAGGAAGGTGCTTCCTTTCGGCGCCGGCAGGCCGAGCGCCTCCGCAGCCTGACGACCCAAAGCAGCGTATCTTTCGCGCGCAGTATCGACCCACGGCTGCCCGGCGCCGTTCAGGGCGTTCAGCGCCGCGCGCTGAGACGCCGAGCAGGCCGAGTAGTTGATGTTGGTGACGATGCGCTTGATCGCGCCGATGGCCTCGTCGGGACCTGCCAGATAGCCGCAGCGGTTTCCGGCCATTCCGAAAGCCTTCGAAAAACTGTGCACCGAGATGGTGTTGTCCGGCGCCAGCGAGCGCGTGTAGACATGCTCGCCTTCGTAGACATAGTCCTCGTAGACGTCGTCGGAAAAAATCCACAGGTCGTGTTCACGCGCCCAGTCGGTCAGCGCTTCCAGCCATTCGCGCTCCAGCAGCCTGCCGGTCGGGTTGTGCGGGGTGTTCCAGTAAACGGCCACCGTCCGCTCGGTTCGGTGTTTCTCGAAGCAGGCCACCGCCTCTTCAGCCGTTGCGGCCTCGGTCATCACCGGCACGTCGATCGGATTGGCGTGGAACGCACGCACGCTGCCGGCGATCAGCGGCCAGTATGGCGCGACCAGGAGCACGTCCTCGCCGGGCGCGACAAGCGCCGAGACCGCCGCGGCCAGACCGGCCGTGGCGCCGGCGGTCACCACCACCTGTTCCCGCTCGGTGGACACGCCGCAGCGCCCGCCGTGCACCTCGGCGATCCGATCGCGCAGTTCGGGATAACCGGGTACCGGCGAATACCGATGAAGGCCGGGATAATCGGCAACGTCGAGGTCCTGCATCCGGCAGCCCTCGGCCGGATCCATCCAGGTATCGCCAATGTGAAGCGGCACCGGCGGCCGCCCCGATGCAGGCTTGCGCGCAAGACCGGAATAGACCCCGCCGCGCACGGCCTGCGCGGCGGGCGAGATGGCTGGACATTTCGGCATGACTGAAGACTCCGCGTAAATCTGGAATAACCCTACATCAGGCGGCGACACGGCGTTGGTCCGGCGGCCGCCCCGCCATTGGGGCAATGCCTGTCTAGCGTTCTATCGGGCTCCTGGACCGCCGTAATCCCGGTGCTTCTCGATAAACGCGGCTCAAAGCGTTTCGTACCCGTCCTTGAACAAGGTATCCGGATTGAGGATATCAGTGCTTTCGATCGCCTCTTCGTCACCAGGATTGGCCTCGGCGATTGAAGACGTTACGCTTGAAACGAGACTGATTTCTCCGAAGAACTGGCTGTCGGTCGTCGTGTCAAGAACGATCTGACGCGAATCACCGTTCGCCAGCGTACCCAGCGTGCACGTCGGAACGCCGGAAGGATCTTCGTTGCAGCCTGTCGTGGCGTTCAGCGTGAGCGATCCCGGCAACGAAAGCGTAACCACCACGTTTTCGGCATCGGTCGGGCCGTTGTTGATCACCGTCACGGTGTAAATCAGCGTCTGATTCTGGCGCAGCGGATCTACCGAATCGCTGACGCTGATGGCCAGATCGGTCCGGGGCGGTTCGACGATACCGACGCTTGCCTGATCGTCGGCATTGACCGAATTTCCATCGTCGTCTTCGGCCGCTGCAGTGACAACATTGACCTGGCTTGTCCCGGCGTCTCCGGTAACCTGGGCACTGAAACTGCACTGGTATGACGCAGCCTGGACGACATTCTGCGGCGTGCTGCATGTTCCGGCGCCGTCGAGATCGCCGAATTCCGAGTCGACCAGGCCTGTGAGAGCCACGGCTTCGGCCGCCGAGTTGTTCTCGACCTGCACCGTGTAGGTGACCAACCCTCCAGGTGCCTCCACCTCGATCGGCGCGGCCGCGTAGGTGACGCTGATCGACGGCGCTACGTCAGTGATCATCACCGTGGCCGAGTCATCGGCCTGTGCAATGTTGTTTTCGTCATCCGCAGCGGTCGCGGTCACGGTATTCGTCTCGGAATCAGCCGCGTTACCGGTAACCGATGCAATGAAGCTGCACTGGTAAAACGCGCCTGCCACGATTGTTTGCGGCACGTTGCAGGTGTCTCGCCCGTCCAGGTCGCCGTGGATGTCGTCGGCCAGGGCGGTCAGGTTGACGCTCTCGACCGAGGTGTTGGTCACCGCAACCAGGAACGTTACGTTACCGCCCGGTTCCGGCAGGCTGACCGGCGTTGCCGTCTTGGTGACCGAAATGGTCGGCAGCACGTCGGTGATCGTGACGGTGGCATCGTCGTCGCCGGAAACGGCACCGGCAAGCGACGTCCCCGATGCGGTGGTGGTGTTCGACTGGCTGTCGCCCGCATTACCCGCGACGGCCCCGGTATGGGTGCACTCGTAGAACCCAGCCACGTCGATCGTCTGGGGCACGTTGCAACTGCCCTGACCGTTCAGGTCGCCGTACACGTCGTCTGTGAGATTCACGATATCAACGCCCACATTGCCAGTGTTATCGATCCGAACAGTGAAATCGGACACATCGCCCGGTTCGCCAATACTGGCTGGAGAAGCCGTGTTCGTGACAGATATCGCTCCGTTCGCGACTGCAGTTACCGCGCCGTCGGCCTGGCAAAAGCCGGCGCCGCTGTCGTCATCCACGCCCGCAACGCCCATGTCGATCGCACTTGCTTCGAGCGCATCGGTAATCAGCGCCGGCGTCAGCGTCGATTCCAGCTCCAGCATCAAGGCCGCGATTGCCGCCGCATGCGGTGCGGCGGCCGAGGTGCCGAAGAAATTTGGAAACCCGTCGGGTTCGACGTCCGAGCCGAAAAAGGTCGTGTTCGTTCCGTCGACACAGGTGATTTCCGGCTTCTGACGGGCAATGCTCACGGCGTTTCCCGCCGTATCGAACAGGGTCGGCGTGGGGCCGGCCGCAGAGAACGGTTCGAGCAACGGCGGGGTCTGGCCGAATTCCGGGGTTTGAAAATAAGCCGCGGCGCCCACCGCAACGGCACCGGCGGCATTGGCGTGCCCATAAACGGTGCTGCTGTCGGTATCGAACTCCTCGATCGTACCGCCACGGTTGACGACGTACTTGATCAAGCCGGGATAATCGCCAGAGAATCTGGTGACAAGAATATTGACAGACCTGCTGCTACCGGATGTATTCGCAAAAGTCAGTACCTCTACCGCGTCACCACCGACGTTGTTGGAATTGCCTTGCGCCAGCACGGTTGGCGGTGGCTCATCGACGACATAGATATCGATATCGTTGGGCGAACCCGGCGCGCCGCTGACCGAAAAGAAAGGTGAATCCCACTGCATCGTCACAGTCAGAGTGCGGCCTGCCGGCACCGTCACGTTCTGAAATATATCGGTGCCTGGACCCGGATCGAAATCGTGTGCTTCCCCTTGCCCAG
>DATFJJ010000163.1:0-4109 GCA_035269245.1 Wenzhouxiangellaceae bacterium
GCGATGATCGGCACCGGGCGCTCCACCTACGGCCCGACGCCTACCCACGAACGCAGCCTCGAGATCGCCGAACAGCAGTTCGACGAGGTGCGGGCCGACCTGAATCGATTGGTCGAACAACGCATCCCCGCACTCGAGGACGCACTGTTCGATGCCGGCGCGCCCTGGACCCCGGGCAGCCCGGTGCCGGCTGAAGCCCGCTAGCGGAGCTTGAATGCACGATCCATCCCGGCCTGCGCGCCCCGCCGCGCGCAGGCCGGGATTTTTTGACTTTGGATTGGCGACTTCCCAGACCGGCGGGCCGGGTCTGACGCATCACTGCCCCGTTTCCGCTTTTGGCGGTATGCTTGCGGCAAGCCGAACCCGTTGACCCGTCAACTGTATGACAACACCCCAGGCCACCGCCCCCACCTACCGTCTCGAAGTCGATACAGTCGCGTCCGGCAAACCCATCCTGGAAATCGCACTGGACGGCCGCGGGCACCCGGAAGGACCGGGCCTGGAGTTTCTGGGGGGCGATTACGATCACGAATGCTGGGGGGCGCCCGAAGACCAGCTCTGTGCCATCGTGATGTCCGAACCCGACGATCCCGGGGCCGATGCCGCGCTCGCGGCTGAAACGCTTTATCGCAAGCTGATTCGCACGTTGGGTGAATCAAGATTCGGCTACCCGTTACGGCTTTGGAACTACTTTCCGGCGATCAACCACGGCGACGATGACCGGGAGCGCTACCGACGATTCTGCGTTGGCCGCGGCCGGGCGCTGGAGGCCGCCGGTCTAAACGATGCACGAATGTGCGCGGCAACGGCGATCGGCGGCGAGCAGCCGGTGATGCAGCTGGTGGCGCTGGCCGGTGTATCGCCCGGCATCTCGATCGAAAACCCGCGCCAGGTCAGCGCCTGGAACTACCCGCGCCGCTACGGGCCACGGCAACCGGCGTTCGCCCGCGCGACCGGAATCGATCTGGAAAACGGCCGCGCCGGCCTGCTGGTTTCCGGCACCGCGAGCGTCATCGGCCATGCCACCGCGCACTCCGGCGATGCGCTTGCACAAGCCGACGAAGCGGCCAGCAACCTCGACGCCCTGCTCGGCCACGCGGCAGGCGTGATGAACCGTCCCGACCTGGCGCGATTCAACAGCGACAGCCTGGCGCGTGTCTACGTCCGCCATGCCGAAGACTGGTCGGCGATCGAGCAGCGCCTGCGCCGGCGCTGGCCAGCCTTGAAGCTCTGCGCCCTGCGCGGTGACGTCTGCCGCGGCGACCTGCTGGTCGAAATCGAGGCCTGGCACACCGCCTGACCGACGTTCCCGGCGCTTCCGGGCACCTGCGCCGCAAATGCGTCGCAGCCGGACAAACAACAACCCCGAAAAAGCGCTGGATGCTCTCCACATGGCTGCTACTCGTGCGCTGCCAACCACACTTTCTTCTATTTGGCACGACTCTTGAATGATTACAGTCATTGGCGGCAATCATGCCGCGACAACCAGAATCAAGCCAACGCGAAGGGGAAAGACATGTTCCACGACAGTGACCATGCAAGCGCATATTCCACCGCCATGTTCAACGACTGTCATGAAGTCGTCGATACGGGATTCAGCTTCGCATTCCAGCCGGTCGTCGATGCCCGCTCGCGCGAAACCGTCGGCCACGAAGCTCTGGTGCGGGGACTTGCAGGCGAGTCCGCCGCGACCGTACTCGAGGCGATTCGGCCTGAGAACCGCTATTACTTCGACCAGGCGTGCCGAATGCGCGCACTCAAGGCCGCCGCGTGCCGGGGCATCGACGCCGCGATTCATCTGAACTGCTCGCAGATTTCACCCGACAATCTTGCGCTGTCGATCGATGCAACGGTCGAGGCCGCAAACGAACACGGGATATCACTTGACCGGGTGGTACTCGAATTCGGCAGCCTCGAAATGCTCGGCAACCCGCGTCAGCTTGACAAGGCGCGCGAGATGGCGCACGCCGCCGGACTGAAAGTGCTCGCCGATAACGTCGGCGTGGGCGAAGTCGGGCTGAAGCGCCTCGCGGTATTTCGTCCGGATTTCGCCAAGCTCGATCGCAGCCTGATCCGCGGCATCGACTCGAGCGCTCGTCGCCAGGCCATCGTCTGCGGAGTCATTGCGACCTGCAAGGCGCTGAACATCGAAGTGATCGCGACCGGGGTCGAATGCGAACAGGAAATGGACTGGCTGAAGAATGCCGGCATTCGCCTGGCCCAGGGTTTCTATTTCGCCCATCCGACGAGCAATCCGACCGCCGATCTCAAGGTGGCCTGAAACCATGACCGCCTGATCTGCCGGCCACGCTGTCACACAATTGTCAGCGGCTTGAAATGCGGATGCATTGCAAATCCGCTAAAGTAGTCGGTATGGATGTACATCCGACGTCATCGGTACTCAGGGGATTGGCCCGGATTCAGCGCTTCGAGCACGAATTGTGCGTGACGCTCAACCGCAGCTCCCGACACCGGATCATCGCCAGGTTCTTCGCTGCCGTCAGCCGCCTGGGCGACGGTGTGGTCTGGTACAGCCTGATGGCGCTGATGGCCCTGACCCAGGGCGAGCCCGGTCTCAGAGCCTCGATCATGATGGCGCTCTCCGGCTTGGCGGGCGTAACGATCTACAAGCTGCTCAAGAGCAATCTCGTGCGCGAGCGTCCGTTCATCGGCCTTCCCGAGATCCGCGTCGGCAGCCAGCCGCTGGACCGCTACAGCTTCCCGTCCGGTCACACCCTGCACGCCGTACTGTTCACCATCATCGCAGTCGCCTGGTTTCCGATGCTCGCGGCGGTACTGATCCCGTTGACCGTGCTGATCGCATTGTCACGCGTTATCCTCGGCCTGCACTATCCAACCGACGTCATCGTCGGCGCCCTGATCGGCTGGAGCCTGGCCGAGATCGCGTTGCTGGCGGTACCACCGGGCTAAGGAACCTCTGAATAACTCTGCACGGGCGCGACGGCGCCTTTGCGGGCGCTCCGGTTAGGCTTGGGCGAACGCGGTTTGGTTGTTCCAAATAAGCGAGCCCAAACGAATCGGAGCGCCCGCAAAGGCCCGTCCCGCATGGGTTTCGCCGGAAAAGCCGCATCTCGCGCGTCGCGACCCTCGGTCGTAGCTATGGCTACTGTCACTCGGCTCGCACCGCACGATCTGCGGCTTTTCCGACTGAAACGCGCTCCGTGCAGAGTTATTCAGAGGTTCCCTAAGCCTCGCTTCGTGGATTCAGCTCTCGGCGTTGTCGTCGATCCACGTCTGCATCCGCGCTTCCAGCGTCTCCAGCGGCATGGCGCCGTCGATCAGAATGTGGTCATGGAACGCCCGCAGGTCGAACGCATCGCCCAACCGCTTTTCCGCCCGATCGCGCAGGTCGCGTATGAGCAACTCGCCGGTCTTGTAGGCAAGCGCCTGGCCGGGCCATGAGATATAGCGTGCCACTTCGGTAGTGACGTTGTGCGCGGCCAGTGCCGAATTTTCAAGAAAGCAGGCTTCGGCCTTCTCGCGGCTCCAGCCGAAATAGTGGATGCCGGTGTCGACGACCAGCCGGCACGCCCGCCACATCTCATAGCTCAGGCGGCCGAAATGTTCGTACGGCGTGGTATAGATGCCCATCTCGATGCCGAGATGCTCGGTATACAGCGCCCAGCCCTCGCCGAACGCGGTGATGTAGGAATTGCGCCTGAATTCCGGCACGCCTTCGAGCTCCCGTGCAAGCGACCCCTGGTGGTGGTGCCCGGGCACCGCTTCGTGCAGCGTCAGCGCAGGCAGGGTGTAAAGCGGGCGCTGGTCGAGCGCGAAGGTATTGACCATATAGCCGCCGGCAACCCCATTTTCCATATCGCCCGGCCAGTAACGGCCTGTGGTATAGGTCGGTGCCATATGCGCCGGCACCGGGCGCACGCCATAGGACAGGCGTGGCAGCTTGCCGAAGAAGCGTGGCATCTGGTCATCGGCGCGCTTGGCGATATATGCGGCGTGCATTAAGAGCTCGCGCGGCGAATCGGCGTAGAACCGCTCGTCGGTCCGAAGGAAATTCAGGAATTCGGCGAAATCGCCGTCGAAGTCCGCCTCGTCGATGACGCGATCCATCTCGGCGCGAATTCGCTTGA
>DATFJJ010000164.1:0-7278 GCA_035269245.1 Wenzhouxiangellaceae bacterium
CCGCGTTATTCGATCTGCGCGTACACACACGCGCAAGCGGGTCGCGAATCCTAGACGTAGCTATGGCTACGCCTGCGGTCCGCTCGGGCGCAAATAGCGGAAATCACGCCACCCGAAACCGCCTCGCGACGCGCCAGTCCCCGACCGGAGCGCTGGCTCTTGCCGCGAGGATCAACAAGACCAACAATGACTGTCCACGAGCTCTTTTTTTAGTCGCGAGTCCTCGCCGTAGCTTTGGCTACGCCTCCGGCTCGCTCGGTCGCCAAACCCCGCAGCCACAGGCCCTGGCGACCCCGCGCTAGGGCAGGGCGGCAAACAAGGCGGGCTGAATGCTTCCTGATCGGGTATTGGCGCTAGTGCGGCGGCGAAACCGCCGATTGGATGGCCGCTTCGTCGCCGAGCAGGAAGTTCATGCGGCGCGTTCGATCTGGAGCTGGATCCAGCGGGCCAGTGCGCGCTGCTCGGGCGACGGATTGGTCACCGAGTCGAGCTCATCGCGCAGCGACGGCAGGTCGTCCGCACGGTCGAGATCGGTCATGGGTTCGAGCAATTCCCAGCAGGGTGCATCGACCGCCGCGATGAAGCGCTGCGCCGTATCGTTTTGACTGTATGCAACCGATTCCCAGGTAGCGGTCGGCATTGCGCGATTGGCGCCAAACAGCCAGAAACCGCCGTCCCGGGCCGGTCCGAGCACGTGCCTGGCGTCGGGAGCATCCAGCCAGCTTGCCGCGGCCTCCAGGTGCCGGGGCTCGATCTGCGGCAAGTCCGCGCCGATCAGGATGCCAGCGCCGTGGCGCTGCACGATCTCGGTATGCACACGGGCCATCCGGGCACCCAGCCCGCCTTCACCCTGGACGATGCGAGGCAGCCCCTTCCACAACGGGTGTTGCAAGCCATCTGTCTCGGCCACCGCCCAGTACACGGGCAGGTTTGTGGCCTTGGCGCTGATGCCGGCGCAGGCGGCGGCGCGGCGATGCCATTGCTCCGCCACGCGCCGGCCGATATGGCGTGCCAGGCGGGTCTTGATCGGGGACAGGCCGGGTGTCTTGACGAAGATCGCGATGGCGGGAGTCAATTCACCGGCCTCCGCGAACGCTGTGCGGATTTCACCCACAAGCATGGCGTAAGCCACAGGTGTGCGAGCGTGGTGCGTAGCCAGCCGTGCTTGCGATACCGGCGTCCGGAAGTCGCAATCATCTCGCTCTGCCGGCAGAGCCGGATGCCTGCGCGCCGGGCGCGACGGATGAAATCCAGGTCCTCGCCAAGTCCGAACTGCTCGTCGAATCCGCCCAGCGCGTCGAAGGTGTCGCGGCTCATTAGCCAGGCCTGGTCGCCGAACGGCAGCCGGAAAATTCGCGAGCGCAGGTTGGCGCCGGCGGCATTCAGCACCGCGAGCGGTGGACCATCGGGCGCAAACGACAGCGGAAACCAGCCCAGCACGCTTGCCGAGCCGGTTCCATGACAACTCCTGGCGAACGCAGCCGAACATGCCATGGTGCCGGGCGCCGGACGACTGTCGGCGTGGAGCAGCCAAAGGCAGCGCCCGGAGGATGCCGCCACGCCCCGGTTGAGCTGCGCCGCGCGACCGGGCGGGCCTGTGACGTGGATGCAATCGATGCTTCCAAGCAACGTGGAAGGTGGTTCCGACTGCCCCGGTTCGCAGCCGCTGACAACGATCTCACAGGTCTCCTGAAATCCGCCCGTGAGGAAACCGGACAGGCATTGCAACAGCTGCATGTGCTCGGTCTCGTGGGGCCCGACCGGAATGACGATACTCAGCGCGGGTTGATTATTCACGGCTATTCAATCAGAGCTTCCCTAGTGTACCGCGCCACTCATTCTGTAACTTTCAAAGCGTGACTGAGTCGACAGTGCAAGGCACGATCCGCAGTCAATGGCATGCCCCCTACAAGGCCCGTAACGCCGCAATGTCGACTCAGAAGCGCTCCCGAAGGGCAAGCCCGAGGTGGGGCCCATCGCGCTCATCCGCGGCGTCAAGGCTCTTGGAAAGGGCGGGCCATTCCCGGCGAGCCCTGCCTTGCGGCCAAGCACTTTCCGACTCGCTGAATATTACGGAATGAGTGGCTGAGCAGACTAGTGTATCCGGCGCCGCGCCGCCGCTGTGTTGCCGTGGGTATTCGATCAGAGCTTACCGGTGCTCGCAATATCCGGGAAGACTGGGCCGTCGATTCGCGTAAGCTTTCGGGCAGGTCTTAGTATGGAACAGCCGATGAGCGATTCCAGCCCAACTGATCGAGAAATGGCGCACCTGGCCGACTGGATCGAGGCGCATGCCGATGAGCCGATTACCCTGGAACAGCTGGGTCGGCGAGTGGGCCTAAGTCGTTATGCGTTGCAGCGCCGTTTCTCCGCGGCACTCGGTGTAACGCCCAGTCAGTATCAGCGCTCGGCACGCGTGCGCCGGGTCAAGCGTGAACTGCGGGCCGGCCGCGACGTGGCAGGCGCAGTTTTCGAGGCCGGATTCGGCGCACTGAGCCGGTTCTACGATCTTTCTCCGAACGCCCTGGGCATGACGCCGCTGAAATACCGCCGATTTGGCGAGGGTGAGCAGATCCGGTTTGCCAGTCGTCGGACCCGGCTGGGCTGGCTGACGATGGCGGCGACCGGCAAAGGCGTTTGCTTTGCGCAGTTCGGCGATTGCGGGGCGCAGACCGAATCAGCCCTGTTCGAGGAGTTTGGCCAGGCCGAAATCCAGCGATCCAAGGCCGAGCGAAGCCCCGAGCTGGACGGCTGGATGGATGCCTTGGAGGCAACCATCGATCGTGGTGTTCCCGGACCCGATATTCCACTTCACGTGTTCGGCACAGCGCTGCAGATCCGGACCTGGCGATTCCTGTCCGGGCTGGCGCACGGCGCCACCGCGAGCTACAGCGAAGTCGCGTCCGGGGTCGGGCGGCCCAAAGCGGTGCGAGCCGTGGCCGGGGCATGTGCGGCCAACCGGATTGCATTGCTGATTCCCTGTCACCGCGTACTCAGAAGCGACGGTCAGCTGGGCGGCTATCGCTGGGGCCTGGAGCGCAAGCGAGAGCTGCTGGCCGCGGAGCGCTGAGGCCCGCAAATTCGCCGGCCGGGTCCGGGTGCCAAACGCGTAGCGGCGTGCGGTGGTGTAGACTTCCAAGGCTCCCAACCGAAGCGGACAGGCGACTCACGTTCTGCGCGTGGCGCTGAATGGCAAGAGGATTTAAATTGAGCTATCAAGTACTTGCGCGAAAATGGCGGCCCCGGGACTTTGCCGGCCTGGTCGGACAGGAACACGTCGTCCGGGCGCTGACCAACGGTCTGAACGAAGGTCGCCTGCACCATGCATTCCTGTTCACCGGCACGCGCGGTGTGGGCAAGACGACGATCGCCCGTATCCTGGCGAAGTCGCTGAATTGCGAGGCTGGAATTTCGGCCAGCCCCTGCGGCCAGTGCGAGCATTGCAAGGCAATCGACGAGGGCCGGTTTGTCGACCTGCTCGAGATCGATGCGGCGTCTCGAACCAAGGTCGACGATACCCGGGAGATCCTCGACAACGTCCAGTACGCGCCGGCGCGCGGTCGCTTCAAGGTGTACCTGATCGACGAGGTGCACATGCTCTCCACACACAGCTTCAACGCGCTTTTGAAGACGCTGGAGGAACCCCCGGAACACGTCAAGTTCGTCCTGGCGACGACCGACCCGCAGAAGATACCGGTCACCATCCTGTCGCGTTGCATGCAGTTCAACCTGCGACGCCTCAGCGTCGAGGAAATCTCGGGCCAGATCGAGTTCATCCTGGGCCAGGAGCAGCTGGAATACGAGCATGCTGCTCTGGCGCTACTGGCGCGGGCCGCCGACGGCAGCATGCGCGACGGACTCAGCCTGCTCGACCAGGCGCTTGCGGCTGGCAGCGGAAAGCTCGAATACACGCCGGTGGAGGACATGCTGGGCACGGTCGAGCAGCGCCACCTGAACACGATCATCGAGGCGCTGATCAACAAGGAGCCCGCCGCCGCGTTGGCCGCCGTGTCCGAAGTGTTCGGGCTGGCTCGCGACCTGTCCCGGCTGCTGGCGGATCTGGCCGAAATGCTGCACCGTATCGCGCTCATCCAGCAGGTACCGGACTATCGCGACGACAGCCGCACCGACTGGGAGAACCTGGTCGAGTATGCCGGACGAATGGATCCCGAAGACGTTCAGCTCTACTACCAGATTGCGATCACCGGACGCCGTGATCTAGGCCTTGCGCCGTCCGACCGCAGCGGCTGCGAGATGGCCGTTCTGCGGATGTTTGCGTTCCAGCCCGCCGTAGCCGCCGGTGCCGCACCTGCGCCGACTGCGAAGCCGGCTACGCCCGGTGAAAAGCCGGTGGCGGCTTCACGATCGGCCGGCGAGGCAGCCCCGGCAGGGGCAGTTCGCGAGACGCCGCCCGAGCGGGCCGTCGCAAGACAAGCAGCCCCAGCACCTGTCGCGCCGAGTGCGGCGCCCGGTGCCCCGGAATCGCTGAGCGCCGCGTCTTGGCCGCGCGTACTTCGAGCCCTCGAACTCAACGGTTCTGTCAAGGCGGTCGCGGGCATGCTTGCAGTCGGCGAGGCCGACGACAAGCGGGTTGAATTCCGGCTGGGTCGCGACGATCTAATGCTGATAAGCGACAGGTTCAAGGCGAGCCTGGCCAAGGCGTTGCAGGACTATTCGGGGCTTGAACGCAAGATCGATTTCAAGCCGGTCAGCGATGATGCCGATCTGCTGACGCCGGCCAGGATAGACAACGACGAACGCGCACGGGCCCAGGCCGACGCCGAGGCTGCCGTGGCTGAAGACCCGGTCGTGAAACGAATGCAGGAAAAATTCGACGCTGAAATCGTGCCCGGCTCGGTTCGGCCCGCCAACACACGGAGTGACCAATGAAAGGCAATATCGCGCAGTTGATGCAGCAGGCGCAAAAGATGCAGGAAGGGCTCAAGCAGGCCCAGGCCGAGCTTGCGAATCTGGAAGTCACCGGCCAGTCCGGCGGCGGTATGGTGGAGGTCACGCTGAGCGGGCGCCACGAGGTTCGAAGAATCAAGATCGATCCGAGCGTCGGCGACGACATGGAGATGCTCGAAGACCTGGTTGCCGCCGCTTTCAACGACGCGGTCAACCGGGTCCAGGAAGTAAGCCAGGAAAAGATGTCCGGGCTGACCGGGGGCATGCCCATGCCGCCGGGATTCACGCTGCCTTGAATGGCTTGACGCAGGCCACGAGAACAGCGTCGTGAACGACCCGCTGATCGATGAGCTTCTGCAGGCGCTGAGATGCCTGCCCGGCGTTGGGTCGAGAACGGCGCAGCGCATGGCCCTGCATCTGCTGGAGCGGGACCGGCGGGGCGGGCAACGACTGGCAGAAGTGCTTGGAACGGCGATGCACGAGATCCGGCGCTGTGATCGCTGCCGGAATTTCACATCGGCGGAAATTTGCGAGATCTGTGCCAGCACGCGACGGTCGGATCGGGTTCTATGCGTCGTCGAAACGCCGGGCGATGTGCTGGCAATCGAGCAGGCGACAGGATTCGATGGGCGTTACTTCGTGCTGCTGGGCCGGCTTTCCCCGCTGGATGGCGTCGGGCCGGATGACATCGGCCTGGACCAGCTCGAGCGTCGCTTCGCCGACGAACCGATCGAAGAGGTGATCGTGGCAACCAATTCGACCGTGGAAGGGGAAGCCACCGCGCATTACATCGCCGGCCTGGCAGCTCGCCACCGGATTCGCCTTTCGCGTCTTGCGCAGGGTGTACCGCTGGGTGGAGAACTGGAGCACACCGACCAGACGACCCTGGCCCATGCATTCGCGTCCAGGCTTCCTGTTGCGGAATGAGATCGCTTCTCAGGTTTTGAGAAATGCCCGTGGTTGAATGATCCTGAACCGAATGACAGGATCTCAAGGATGAATACCGCACAGACCCGTTCCAGCCGTGCAGTTCGAAACGAAATCGTCGGAAAATGCATCAGCGGCGTCATTGCGCGCCCCGGTCACAAGGGCGAGCCGCCGATGGTGATGATGCTGCAATTCGACGATGGCAGCGTTGTCGAATTCGTTTCGCCGCGCAGCGATCGCGTCCTCAGGACTGCTCTTGAACAGACCCGTCGCCATGGCCGCGACCGGACCGCACCGTGTCCCGATCAGTTGCCGCTTGCCGTCATGTGAAGCGCAGGATCGGGCTGCCTTTTCAGCCGGAAAAGGCGCTGTGAGAGTACCCCGACCCGCTTATCCACAGTTGCTGTGGAAAACTCTGTGCGCAAGATGATCCACGGCCCGCTCGAGTCTGAGCGCCACAGAAATGAACGATTTTTGACCAAATTTTAAATTATCAACTGAAACAATGACTTGTAAGTATTTTTTGGTCGCACTGGCCAAAAATATAGTGTCAAGAAAGTGTCAATCGACAAATCAAGGGATTGTGTATAACACTCGGACGTAAATTCTCGGAAAGAGCTTTAAGTCATTGATTTCCTGTTCCAGCTATAGACCGTCAATTCCGATACGCGAAGGCCATGCCGCCAGTTCGTCCAGCAAGCCGACGCAGTCCGGGCGTTCGCGTCTGAGTTGCTCGATTCTTGCCAGGTAATCCGGCAGTTGTACGCTGCCAAGCTCCGGGTCGTCGAGCAACCGGCGTCGCCGGTAGGCAGACCAGGCCTCCGACTGCGGAGCGTCCAGGGTGGAGGCCGCGTGCCGGCCTACGTAGTGCAGCAGAAGCTCGGCCATGCGTTCGTCCGAAAACGGGCCTGGCGAGGCTGAGAGAAATGCTGAGGCTTGTTCTGGAGGTGCGGTACGAATTCGCTCGGCGACGCGACGGTCGCTGTCGGGCAAGAAGCCGTCGTAGAGTGCAGTGTCGGCATCGTACGACGGGCCGGGAGCGGTGTTTGAAAACATTTCCAGCAAGGTTGCGACGAACGCCGGTTCATCCGCCAGCCGCAGCGCGTTGCGTGCGGCCCGATCGAGATTGATCTGCGTCCGGTCGGCCGCGGCCGCATCCAGCACGCCGGTCGGCGACAGCATGGGGCTGCGGTTGGTCCGGATCCACTTGACCGGCAACCGTTTAAGCCCTTCGGGCAGGTCGGCGTTCGAAGTCCAGAACAGGTCGGCCAGCATTTCCGCGTCGAACTCGAAAAACTCCGCCGGGTCTTCGCGCAGGTTCCAGACCAGCCACTGGCTCTTGATGTCGGGATGCCGGAACAGCGGCAGGACCGGCGCGATACAGCCGAGCGAGGCCGGAAATCGACTGGACGCGTGCAGCAGCATTTCGCGCTTTTCGACCAG
>DATFJJ010000165.1:0-3148 GCA_035269245.1 Wenzhouxiangellaceae bacterium
GTGCAGCGCGTGCTGCAATCGGAGTTTCCGACACTTGGCGTAGCACGCGCCGCCTCGCTGGTCGACGCGCTGGCCGGTCCGTACACTGAAGAGCAGCAGGATGCGCTGGATCTGGCGCTGTCCGAGCTCGATGCAGAGACATTGGAGCAGGAAAGCGGTGATACATCGCAGGACGGGCTGGTCGCGCAGCGCCTGCTCGGCGGCGGTCGCGAGATCGACGACGGAGTGAGTTATTACGCCGGCGCCGTGGCCATTCTGTTTCTTCTGTTCGCAGCGATGCAGGGCGCCATTTCACTGATCGACGAGCGCACGTCCGGCATCGTCGACCGGCTGGTCGCCGGACCCGGGGGCTACACCGTGGTGGTCGTGGGCAAGGGTCTTTTCCTGACGCTGCAGGGGCTGGCTCAGGCGACGCTGATCTTTGCCGTGGCCTGGTGGCTATACGGCATGGACTGGTTCGGGCATTTCGGCCTGTGGCTGGTTACGGCTTTTCTCGCGGCGGCCGTTGCGGCATGGCTGGGCTTGCTGCTGGCGTCGCTGTGCAGCTCGCGTCAACAGGCGCAAACGGCATCTGCATTCGTGGTGCTTATACTGTCGGCAATCGGCGGCAGCATGATGCCGCGCTTTTTGATGCCGGGCTGGCTGCGCGAACTCGGCTGGTTCACCCCGAATGCTTGGGTGATCGAAAGCTGGCACGGCATCTTCTGGCGCGGCGACGGGCCGGCCCAGCTGGCAACCGGCTGGGGTGTGCTGCTGGCTACCGCGTTGACGGCGATGGTTATCAGCATATGGCTGGCGCACCGGCTGGCGCGTGAAAAGTAGTCTGCACGTCCCTTCAGGCAAGATTGCACACGAAACGTAAGTTGAAACACGAGCTTCGAAAGATTACGGACTGAAACGAGATGAATATCGCGATCAATGCATTGCTGTTCTTCGGCACCGTCGTGGCCATGGAAGGCGTGGCGTGGTGGACCCACCGCTACGTGATGCACGGTTGGGGCTGGGGCTGGCACAAGTCGCACCACGAGCCGCGCACCGGCGTCTTCGAGAAAAACGACCTGTTCGCGGTGGTCGGCACTGCGGTATCGATGTCGCTGATCGCGCTCGGCGCTGAAAATCTCGGCCCCACCTGGTGGATCGGCTGGGGCATGGCCGGTTATGGTTTCTGCTATTTCGTATTCCACGACGGCCTGGTCCACCGCCGCTGGCCGCTCAAGTGGCACCCGAAAAGCGGCTATCTCAAGCGCCTCATCCAGGCCCACAAGATGCACCACGCCGTGCACGAAAAAGACGGTGCTTTTTCATTCGGGTTTCTTTATGCGCGTCCGCTGCCGGAACTGAAGCGACGGTTTCAGGAACTGGAGCGTCGCAAGCGCGGGCCTGACGTCCCCTCAGGTTCCGAATTCCAGAAGTGAATTCAGAATCCGATCGGCCGCCTGGATGCCCGGGTCGTCGGGCTCGAACACCGACGGAACGGCGATAACGGTCATGCCGGCGGCCTTGCCGGCCGCGACGCCGGCGGGTGCGTCTTCGAAGACCAGGCATCGATTCGGTTTCGCGCCCAGCCTTCTCGCCGTTGTCAGGAACACTGCCGGGTCTGGCTTGCCGCGCGCTTCGTGAATGCCTGAATGCGTCAATTCGAGGTGGTCTTGCAACGCGAGCTTTTTGACTACCGCCTCGATCAACGATGGAGGCGACGATGAGGCAATCGCGAGTTTGAGGCCGGCTTCGCGAAGCATGTCCATTGTCCGGTGCACGCCGGGCAAAGCTTCGCCGCGGTCCACGATCAGGCGCGTGACTTCTTCCAGCACTCGTTCGACCATTTTCTCGACCGGAGGACCCTGCCAGTCGAAGCGTTCGTGCCACAGCGAAAGCACTTCGTCGATACGCCGACCCGCAGTGGCCCGGCAGAGCTCGCGGGTGATCGGCACATCCCAGGGCGCGTAAGTCGAGATTTCCGCGTCCTGCCACAGCGGCTCGGAGTCGATCAGGAGTCCGTCCATGTCGAAGATTGCGGCGCTGTAGTCGGACAGGTCGATCATGGATGCGACTCGCGGTCGGGCGAGGAGAGATTCTGACGTATTCGGAGAGCCGGGTTCGGGGTT
This sequence comes from Wenzhouxiangellaceae bacterium, assembly GCA_035269245.1. Lineage (GTDB taxonomy): Bacteria > Pseudomonadota > Gammaproteobacteria > Xanthomonadales > Wenzhouxiangellaceae. Next base: position 2,106 of record DATFJJ010000165.1, read on the forward strand.
CCGGCTTCGATATTCCGGAAAACGCGGGATCGGAGGTTGGAAAAGCCCTTCGCCGGCCAGGCCGGCTCCCACACCCGTAGCGGGTACTTCGGCGGACCTGGTTTTCTACTTCGCAATGGGTGCGGGAGCTTGTCTGCAAGCGAAGATCTTAAAAAAAGCCCGGCGCAAAGGCCGGGCGAGACTGTTGGAGCAGCAGGGAGTGTCGTTGATCGCCGGGGAAGTTCGATTGCGCCGCCGATCAAGATAGGAAACAAGATACACCTGAACTGTTAATTTTTGAAATGAATTGTTTGTATGGAAACGATAGAGAAAAATGATAATCCATCGCTCTATTGTTTTTGCACGCGCCAAGGTGTCAAGCGAAGCAGGTGAAAACGCTGTGCGTTTTTATCTGTTCCAGCCGTTCTCTGCGTCTCCGCGCGAAAATCAGCTTCGGCTTTTCGCCTTTCTTTGCGCCATGGCGTCTTCGCGAGAGCCGGGTCGGTGCTGGTCTGTCAATCCTGTGCCGCGAGGGCCCGCTGCAGCGCGTCCAGGTCGGGCTCGAGCGGATCGGCATGGCTGGAGCGCTCTAGCAGTTCGGCAAGGGCCGGGGGCAGCGGAATCTTCCGGCCGATGATCGGTTCGATAACAGTCTCGAACTTGGCCGGGTGCGCGGTGGCTGCAATCAGCGTGGGCTGACGGTGGCCGTTTGCGCGCAGGCGCGAAAGCAGCTCAAGCGCGCAGGCGGTATGTGGGCACACGATGCGGCCGTGCGCCTCGTATTCGCGACGGATGCACGACTTGATGGCGTCGTCGTCTATGCTTTGGGCATGAATGCCGGCATCGCGCGGGTTGGTGTCGCGATAGAACCAGGCCAGGCGCTCGAAGTTGCTGGGGTCGCCCACGTCCATGGCATTGGCGAGCGTTCTGAGCCCGGCGCGCCCCCGGTAGTCGGCACCCGAAAAATAGTCCGGCAGCGTGCGATTGGCATTCGTGGCGAGGTAGACACGGCGAATCGGAAACCCCATGTCGCGCGCCAGGATGCAGGCCAGCGCGTTGCCCAG
>DATFJJ010000166.1:0-6661 GCA_035269245.1 Wenzhouxiangellaceae bacterium
GGCCTCTAATCCCCACCTTGTCCACCACCCGCTCTACTGCGGCCCGCTCAGGCCACGCATCCGGCGCGTTTTGTCCGGTCGCGCATCCTCACCGTACAGGCAAGTGCGGCTGTGGTGCGCTCGGTCGCAAAACGCGCCGGCTACGCGACCTGACAGCGCCTCGCAACGAGCGGGTAGTGAACAAGGCGGGGTGGAAACGCCTCTGATCCGATGGCCGCTTACGGCACCATTCTGCTTCTGATCGCGCTTGGCCGGCTGTTCGCGGCCGGCCGCGTGCTGCCGGAAAACGCGGCCGATACACTGAATCGTGTGGTGATCGTGCTGTGCCTGCCGGCACTGATTTTCATCCATGTGCCCACGCTGGAGCCCTCGTGGGACCTGTTGCCGCTGGTTTTCATCCCCTGGCTGCTGCTGGCGCTGACGGTCGTGATGGTGCTGCTCGCGGCGCGCGCCTTCGGCTTCTCGCGCCCGGTCACCGCGGTGCTGCTGGTGCTGATCCCTTTGGGCAATACGTCGTTTCTCGGTTTTCCGCTGATCGAGGCGCTGCTGGGCGCCGACAAGGTGCGCTTTGCCGTGGTCTACGACCAGTTCGGGTCGTTCCTGATCGTGTGCACCCACGTGCTGTTCGTATTGGCCTGGTACGGCGACGGCCCGGCGCCGAGCGCGGGCACGATCGCCCGGCGGATTGTCACGTTTCCGCCCTTCGTGGCCCTGGTCGGCGCGCTGCTGCTGGGCAATGCGTGGTTCCCCGACTGGCTGGACGCGCTGGTGCAGGCATTTGCCGACATGCTGCTGCCGCTGGTCACGCTCGCGGTCGGGTTGCAGCTGAAATTGAGGCTGGTGCCGGAATATCGCTGGCCGCTGGTGTTCGGCCTGGCCGGAAAGCTGATCGTATTGCCGGCGGCCGCGCTGGCAATGGCGCTGGTTGCCGGCGTCGGTTCGCCGATTCTCGACGTGGCCGTGCTGGAATCGGCGATGCCGCCGATGATTACCGCGGCGGCGCTGGCGTCCAGCGCGCGCCTGGCACCCCCGCTGGCATCGGCCATGGTCGCGTGGGGCGTGCTGTTTTCCGCCGCGACGGTGCCGTTCTGGCGCTGGGCGGCCGCGCTCGCGGGCCAGGGAACCTAGCATCATCCCGGGGTCCCGGCTGATTCACCGACGCGCCCGGCCGGTTACAATTCGGCTTTGAATCCCTGCATTGCCGACGGCCGATGAGCGAAAAGACTATTGCCGGGCAGACGATGACCCTGGTCCGGCCGGACGACTGGCACCTGCACCTGCGCGACGGGGACATGCTGGCGCGGGTGCTGCCGGACACGGCACGATGCTTCGCCCGCGCGATCGTGATGCCGAACCTCAAGCCTCCGATAACGACGGTCGCGGCCGCCGCCGAGTACCGGCAGCGAATTCTGGCCGCGCTGCCGTCGGGCGTGGCCTTCGAGCCGCTGATGACGCTGTACCTGACCGACAACACGTCCCCGGACGAGATCCGGCACGCGGCCGACAGCGGATTCGTGCATGCGGTGAAGTATTACCCGGCCGGTGCGACGACCAATTCCGATTCGGGCGTCACCGATCTGAGGCACGCCTATCGGGCACTGGAGGCAATGCAGGAAGTCGATCTTCCGCTGTTGCTGCACGGCGAGGTGACCGGTCCCGAGATCGATATCTTCGACCGCGAGGCAGTTTTCATCGAGCGGCACCTGCAGTCCCTGGTGCGCGACTTTCCTGAACTGCGCATGGTCCTGGAACACGTCACGACCGGCGACGCGGTGGACTTCGTATGTGCCGCTTCGGACCGGGTGGCCGCGACGATCACCGTCCACCACCTGCTGCTCAATAGAAACGCAATGTTCGTCGGCGGGCTGAGACCGCACCACTACTGCCTTCCGATCATCAAGCGGGAGAGGCATCGTCGCGCATTGGTGGCGGCGGCCACCGGCGGCAATCCGAAGTTCTTCCTGGGCACCGATTCGGCGCCGCATCCGCGCGGGGCGAAGGAATCCGATTGCGGCTGCGCGGGGATCTACAGCGCGCCGGCGGCGCTGGAACTGTATGCCGAGGTATTCGAGCAGGCCGGTGCGCTGGATCGGCTCGAGGGATTCGCCAGCCTCCACGGCCCGAGGTTCTACGGTTTGCCGAAGAATACGGATATCGTCACGCTTGAACGCCGCGACTGGCAGGTGCCCGATGAGCTCGGCGGCGCCGCGGAGCCCGTGGTGCCGCTGCGCGCCGGACAGAAAGTGCGCTGGCGGCTGGTCGGAAACGACTGATGGACCCGATCATCCTGTTCTTTCTGCTCGGACTGACCGCCGGGTTGCTGAAGTCCGAGCTCAGGCTGCCGTCGTCGGTGTACGAGTTCGTCAGCATCCTGTTGCTGCTGTCGATCGGACTCAAGGGCGGTGTCGAACTCGCGCGCCAGCCTTTCCTGGATCTACTGCCGGATATCCTGGCCGCGATCGCCATGGGCGTCTTTCTGCCGCTGGTGGCGTTTCCGGTCCTGCTGCTGCTCGGACGGTTCAAGCGCGTCGACGCCGCCTCGATCGCGGCGCACTACGGCTCGGTCAGTGTCGGCACCTACGCGGTGGCGGTGGCCTGGCTGGCGTCGAAGAACATAAGTTTCGAAGCCCAGATGCCGGTTCTGCTGGTCGTGCTCGAAGTCCCGGCGATCCTGGTCGGCATCATGCTGGTACGAGGCCGAAAGAGCGAGACCCGATGGGGGGAAGTGATGCACGAGGTCTTCCTCGGCAAGGGCATCGTACTGCTGATCGGCGGCCTTTTGATCGGCTGGTTGTCCGACCCTGATGCGCTGGCGTCGATTGAACCGCTGTTTTTTGATCTGTTCAAGGGAATTCTTGCAGTGTTTTTGCTGGAAATGGGTCTGATCACGGCAACTCGTGCTGGTAGCCTGCGTCAGTATGGTTCGTTCCTGATCGCCTTCGGCATCCTGATGCCGCTGTTCGGCGCGCTTGTCGGTGGGGCTCTGGGTCTGGGGCTTGGCCTGTCGCCCGGCGGAACCATGCTGTTGGCCACGCTGGCTGCCAGCGCCTCGTACATTGCGGTACCCGCTGCAATGCGTATTTCGGTACCCGAGGCGAATCCCACGCTTTCCCTCACGGCGTCTCTGGGCGTCACGTTTCCGTTCAACGTGCTGGTCGGCATTCCGCTGTACTGGCGTTATGCCGAATTTCTGCACACGCTCCCCGGAGGTGGATGAGACATGGGCCAGGATTTCAATGACGATCGCCCGCACGTGCTCAAACTCTTGACGGTAGTGACCGAGAGCGTCCTCGAATCCCAACTCGTGCGGGATATCGAGCGGTTGGGCGCGCGTGGTTACACGATCACCAATGCCCGCGGCAAGGGCAATCGCGGCGTGCGCGAGGCCGGCTGGGAAACCGAAAGCAACATCCGGCTCGAAGTGGTCTGCGACGAGGCCACGGCGCGGCGTATCGCGTCGCACCTGCAGGCGCGCTATTACGACAACTACGCGATGATCCTGCTGCTCGGCGAGGTCGAAGTGCTGCGCCCGGAAAAGTTCCAGACGTGATCCGTCTGAGCGACAGCCCGGCCGACCTCGAGCGCGCCGCGTCGCTGCTTCGCGCCGGCGAGCTCGTGGCGTTCCCCACCGAGACCGTCTACGGGCTGGGCGCCGATGCGGGTAACGCCGAAGCCGTTGCCGATATCTTTCGAGCCAAGGGCAGGCCGGCGGATCATCCGGTCATCGTGCACCTGCCGGCCGCCCACGCTTTGGCTCAATGGGCGGAGGAAATTCCCGATTCGGCCCGCAGGCTCGCCGAGATGTTCTGGCCCGGCCCGCTGACGCTGGTTCTCAGACGCGCCCAAGGCGTGCCCGATGCAATTACCGGCGGGCAGGACACCGTCGGCCTGAGGGTGCCCGGAAACCGGACGGCCCTTGCTTTGCTGCAGGCGTTCGACGGCGCGCTGGCCGCGCCCTCGGCGAACCGCTTCGGGCATGTGAGTCCCACCACGGCGGATCACGTTGTGCAGGAATTCGGCGATGAGATCGCGGCGGTCATCGACGGCGGGCGATGCAGCGTGGGCGTGGAGTCGACGATCGTGGATTTGACCGGAGATCATCCGAAACTGTTGCGGCCCGGCATGATCCGCGTCGACGCGCTGGAAGCCGAGCTCGGTGAGCCGCTGGTGCGGGCGGGGGATCAGGACGGCCCGCGCGTGCCCGGGCGCCTTGCATCGCACTATGCCCCCGTGGCCCGGCTTGGACTGGTTGCCGCCGAGGCGCTGGAGGCTCATCTGGACACCTGCCTGAGGACCGGTGAACGGGTCGCAGTCCTGGCCAGGCGCGAACCGCCGGCGGATGCCGCCGATGGAATGTGCTGGATCGTGATGCCGCGCCAGCCGGTCCAGTTCGCACGTGCGTTGTATGCCGAGCTGCGCCGGGCCGATGAAAGGCGGCCCGATCGAATCCTGGTCGAGTCGCTGCCGGATTCCCCGGGCTGGGAAGCGATTTCGGATCGGTTGCGCAGGGCCTCGGCGGGTAGCCGGGCGCGGGACTGAGCGAATGGATTTAGGTCGTTACAGGCGCGTCCCGAGCGGCATTACGTCACGGAAATCACGAGGTAGCTCGTGTAGGTCAGGTATGCGGCAAGCAGGACCCAGCCTTCGCGCCGATTGATGCGGCCCTGGCCGCCGCCGCGCCAGCGATAGCCGAACACGAACAGGGACACCGTCAGGAGGGCCATGACCGGCAGGTCGCGAGACAGCACGGCCGGTTCCACGGCCATCGGGTGAATCGTGCCCGCAATGCCGACCACCGCCAGGGTGTTGAACATGTTCGAACCGACGATGTTGCCCAATGCGATGTCGTGCTCGCCCTTTCGAGCAGCGATCAGGGACGATGCCAGCTCCGGCAGCGAGGTGCCGATTGCGATTACGGTCAGGCCGATCACCAGGTCGCTGACGCCAAATCCGCGTGCGATCTCGACTGCGCCCCAGACGAGCAGGCGTGAGCTGGCGACCAATACCACCAGACCGATGACCAGCCAGATTGCGGCTCTCCTGGGCGGCATGGCGCGCTCGACCAGTTCCTGTTCGAACTCGGCGCCCATATTGTCTTCCGGCGCACGCGTTCCTTGCCAGATCGACCAACCCATCAGGACAGCGAACAGGCCAAGCAGCACGAAGCCGTCGATGCGCGTGATTTCGCCGTCCAGCAATTGCCAGGCGGCGACCAGCGTGATGCCAAGCAGTACCGGCAACTCTTTTCTGAGGATGCTGGACTGCACCGCAATCGGGCTGATGATGGCGGTCACGCCAAGAATCAATGCGATGTTGGTGATATTGGAGCCGTAAGCGTTGCCTAACGCAATGCCGGGATTGCCCTGGGAGGAGGCCAGCGCGGAAACCAGCATTTCCGGCGCGGAGGTGCCGAATCCGACGATTACCATGCCGATCAGCAGCGCCGACATCCCGAAATGACGCGCGACAGAAGCGGCGCCTTCGACGAATCGGTCTGCAGACCATAGAAGCAGAACAAGGCCACTAAGAACGGCTAGAGTCGCGCTGATCATCGAGTCTTGGACTTTGAGCGGGTCTGTAATCCTATAGCAACATCGCCCCGCGCTGGTCGCCGCGTGGCATCAGGCCCGGGGGTCGAATGCCCGATTTGCCGGTTGCCCGGTTATCAGGTCATTCGCAAGCGTATCCGTGCTGTTCAAGTCCAATCGTCAGGTGCTCGGCCAGCATCGGGTGGGCAAGCAGGTACTCGCCGGTCTGCTCGTTCCATGCGTCGGCTGCGTAGTCCAGGGCATCCTGCCACTCGTCGAGCTCGTAATCGCCCCGGCCCAGCCAAAGCAGGCCAACGATCTGCTGCTGCTGGTCTGGATTGAGGTCCGCCACCACCGAGCAGAATTCTTCAAGTATTGGATCCTCGGCATGGGGTTCGAGTATCTGCGACTGCCAGTCGTCGTCCAGCGCCTGCGGTTCGTTTTCGATCTCGATATCCTGCTGAGCGTGGAACTCGCGCGCGAGATCGATCAGGCGACAAACGACTCCGGGGCTTAAGTCCAGCATGGAGAACCTCTGGATTCACGGGTTTGAATTCGAGAATAGGCCTCCATGGTGCGGCACAAGTTGACGGCGGTCAATATCCCGTTAGAGAGCGGGCATTTGGATAAGTCGGGGCGCTGCGTGTCGCTGTACACGCAAATGGTAGTCGCGCCAGCGACACGTATGGCACCTTCCCTGAGGGAAGGGGAAACAGGGGAAGGGGTCATACGAAGGCAGTGGGTTCGACTCTCGCCGAAATAAAAAAGGGCCGACATTGCTGCCGGCCCTTCCGGGGCCGTTGCGAGCCGGTGTGCTCGCGAGTGTGATGTCGCGAAGCGACACAAATTAGATTGTGGAGGCGGCGGGGCGTTGCGTGTCGGTGTACACGCGAATAGTGGTCGCGTCAGCGACGCTTATGGCGCCTTCCCTGAGGGAAGGGGAAACAGTGGATGGGGTCATACGGAGCAAGCGGGTTCGACTCTCGCCAGCAAAAAAAGGGCCGACATTGCTGCCGGCCCTTCCGGGGATCTGGTGGAGGCGGCGGGAGTCGAACCCGCGTCCGCAAACCATCTGATCCTGGTTCTACATGCTTAGCCCGCTCGATTTTTTCTCGCCGTCATGCCGCCCGAGG
>DATFJJ010000167.1:0-2257 GCA_035269245.1 Wenzhouxiangellaceae bacterium
GCCGTATCGGCTGCAGCGTCTGACCAGTTTCGGCGACCCGTTCGCCGATCCCTACAACGCGGGTTTCCAGCTGGTTCAGGCGCTGATCGCGATCGGCCGGGGCGAGATCTCCGGCGTGGGCATCGGCGGCAGCGTCCAGAAACTGTTCTACCTGCCCGAAGCGCATACCGATTTCATCTTCGCGATCCTGGCCGAAGAGCTGGGACTGATCGGGATCCTGTTCGTTCTGGCGCTGTTTGCAGTGCTTGTCGTGCGCATCCTGAAGATCGGTATCCGCGCGTACGCAGCGGGCTCGACGTTTGCCGCATTCACGACTTTCGGTATCGGGCTGTGGATCGGCCTGCAGGCGCTGGTCAGCATCGGCGTGAATCTTGGCGTACTGCCCACGAAAGGGCTGACCCTGCCGCTGGTTTCGGCGGGCGGCAGCAGCATGCTGGTCGTGTTGCTGGCGCTGGGCCTGGTCGTACGGATCGCGCGCGAACTCGACCAGCAGGAACTGGCCCGCCCCAGGCGCCAGCGGGAGTGGGCGGCATGAGGCCTGAAGCAAGCTCCCTGATGCCAATGACCATCCCCGAAGGTGCGCGGGTCACGATCCTCGCCGGCGGCACCGGCGGGCATATCTTTCCGGGCCTGGCCGTGGCACAAGTGCTGCGAGACGCAGGGGCTCAGGTTTCCTGGCTGGGTACGCCGCACGGACTGGAGAATCGACTTGTCCCGGCGGCCGGCTTCGAATTGAAGCGCGTTGGTATACAGGGTCTGCGCGGTCGCGGGCTGGCCGGTTGGCTGGCCGCGCCGGTGCGCATCCTGCGCGCCATGTTGCAGGCCCGCAGAATCTTCAAAGCCGACCGCCCCGGCTGTGTACTCAGCATGGGCGGCTATGCAGCGGGGCCGGCCGGCATCGCTGCGCGCCTGATGGGCATTGCACTGGTCATCCACGAGCAGAACGCCGTGGCCGGGTGGACCAATCGCCTGCTCAGGCCTTTTGCAAAAGCGATCTGCACCGGTTTCCCCGACGTGTTCGATCGCGCGCTGGTGACCGGCAACCCGGTCCGACGGGAAATCAGCGACCTGCCGGCGCCGGCAGAGCGCTACAGGGAAAGATCCGGACCGCTCCGGCTGCTGGTGATCGGCGGCAGCCAGGGCGCAAGCGTTTTCAACCAGGTGGTGCCCGAGGCCCTGGCCCGGCTTCCCGCCGAAGATCGTCCCGAAGTCCGGCACCAGGCCGGACGACAACTGCAACCGGCTGAACAGAATTACAACAATGCCGGGGTCGAGGCGCGCGTCGCCGAATTCGTGGACGACATGGCGGAAGCCTGGGCCTGGGCCGATTTTGCGATCTGCCGGGCCGGGGCATTGACCGTGGCCGAGCTTTCCGCTGCGGGCGTGCCGGCCATCCTGGTGCCGTTTCCGGCCGCGGTAGACGACCATCAGACCGTCAACGCGCGCTTCCTCGTCGATGCCGGTGCCGGCTGGCTGGTACCGCAGGCGGAGTTCACGCCGGGCCAGCTCGCCGGGCTCATCGGCCGACTCGACAGGCCGGAGCTGGCGCGCATGGCGACGATCGCGCGCGGCCGCGCCGAGCCGGAATCTGCAGTGAAAGTGGCGCGCGTGTGCGCCGAGGTGCTGGCATGAACGTTGCCGAGCGCCCCGCGCCCAGCCTGATGCATCGCGTTCGCCGGATTCACTTCGTCGGCATCGGCGGCGCCGGCATGAGCGGTATTGCCGAAGTCATGGCCAACCTCGGGTTCGAGGTCAGCGGCTCGGATCTCAAGCCGTCGGCCGTGGTCGATCACCTTCGCGACGCGGGCATTCAGGTTGCGGTCGGGCACGACGCGCTGCTGGTTCAGAATGTCGATGTGGTCGTTTCGTCCAGCGCGATTGCCGACGACAATCCCGAATTGCAGGCGGCGCGGGCGGCGCGTATCCCGGTCGTGCCCAGGGCCGAAATGCTGGGCGAGCTGATGCGTTTCCGGGCCGGCATCGCGGTTGCAGGCACGCACGGCAAGACCACCACGACTTCGCTCATCGCCAGCCTGCTGGCCGGGGCGGACATGGACCCGACGTTTGTCGTCGGCGGCCTGGTCAATGCCTTCGGCACCAACGCTCGACTCGGCCAGGGGCGATACCTGGTGGCCGAAGCCGATGAATCCGACGCCTCGTTCCTGCTCTTGCAGCCGGTCATTTCGCTGGTGACCAATATCGACAGAGATCACCTGGACGCCTACCAGGGCAGCTTCGATCGCCTGCAGCAGTCGTG
>DATFJJ010000168.1:0-12900 GCA_035269245.1 Wenzhouxiangellaceae bacterium
CGAGGCCCAGCGCACCGGCAGGGTGCCGCCGCAGTCGAGGCTCTACACCGACCGCGAAGGCAACCCGGTGCTGCTGTCGCGGCGGGTGATCGCCGCCGGTGACCAGCTGATCAACGCCTCGGCCGGTTTCGACCAGCAGACCGGCCAGCCCATGGTGAGCGTGAGCCTGGACGCGGTCGGCGCGCGGCGGATGTTCGAATTCACCAGCGAAAACGTCGGCAACCGGATGGCCGTCGTCTTCATCGAGCAACGGCCGGAGACGAGCATCGTGGACGGCGAGGAAGTTCGCGAGACGCGGCGCGTCGAGGAAGTCATTTCGGTCGCAGTGGTGCGTGAACCGTTCGGCAGACAATTCCAGACCACCGGGCTGGATTCGGCCCGGGAGGCGAGCCAGCTGGCGCTGCTGCTGCGTTCCGGTGCGCTGGCCGCCCCGGTCGAGATCATAGAGGAGCGCACCGTCGGCCCCAGCCTGGGTGCGGACAACATCGAACAGGGCTTCAACTCGGTCATCATCGGCTTCTGCCTGGTGCTGGTGCTGATGGCTGTCTACTACAAGGTCTTCGGCCTGGTGGCGAACCTTGCGCTGACCGCCAACCTGATGCTGGTCGTCGCACTGCTTTCCATGATCGGCGCGACGCTGACGCTGCCCGGTATCGCCGGCATCGTGCTTACTGTCGGCATGGCGGTGGATGCCAACGTGCTGATCTTCGAGCGGATTCGCGAAGAATTGAGGCTGGGCAATACGCCGCAGGCGGCGATTCGGGCCGGGTACGACAAGGCCTTCTCGACGATTGCCGACGCAAACGTGACCACGCTGATCGCAGCATTGGTGTTGTTCATGTTCGGCACCGGGCCGGTCAAGGGCTTCGCGGTAACGCTGTCACTCGGCATCGTGACCTCGATGTTCACCGCCATCTTCGGCACCCGCGGCGTGATAAACCTGATCTACGGCGGGCGCAAGCGCGTCAAGTCGCTGGCGCTTTAATCCCGGATCATGAAGATTCCGGGTCAAGGACACAAATAGCATGGACATCATTCGCAACAACACCCGCATCGATTTCATGGCCCGGCGCAACATTGCGCTGATCTTCTCGGCTGTGCTGATCCTGGCGAGCATCGGGTCGCTGGTCACCCGCGGCCTCGATTTCGGGCTGGATTTCACGGGCGGCACGCTGATCGAGATTTCCTATCCGGAAGCACCCGACCTGGCCGACGTGCGCGGCGCTCTGGCTGACGCCGATTACGAAAACTTCTCGGTCCAGACCTTCGGCACCTCTCGCGATATCGTCGTTCGGCTGCCTCCGGAGGTCGCGGCCGAAGAGGGCGCCGACGTGAGCACCGCGGCGCTGGAAGCGCTCGAATCGGTAGACCCCGGTGTCGAAATCCGCCGGGTCGAGTTCGTCGGCCCGCAGATTGGCGAGGAACTGGCCAACCAGGGCGGCCTGGCGCTGCTGTATGCGCTTGCCGGCATCCTGCTGTACGTTTCGTTCCGGTTCCAGTGGCGCTTCGCGGTCGGCGCGGTTGCCGCGCTGATCCACGACGTCATCATCGTGCTGGGCATGATTTCGCTGTTCCGGATCAGCTTCGACCTGACCGTGGTCGCTGCGCTGCTGGCGGTCATCGGCTACTCGCTCAACGACACCATCGTGGTCTACGACCGGCTGCGCGAGAACTTCCGGGTCAAGCGCAAGGGCACGGCCAAGGAATTGACCAACCTGTCGATCAACCAGATGCTGTCGCGAACCGTGATGACCTCCCTGACCACGCTGATGGTGCTGATCGCGCTGTTCTACTTCGGCGGCGAAATCATCCACGCGTTTGCCTACACCTTGATCGTCGGGGTGATCGTGGGCACGTATTCGTCCATCTTCGTCGCCAGCACCGCGGCACTTGTGCTCGGCGTGTCGAAGCAGGATCTGATGCCGGTGGCCAAGGAAGGCGCCGACCAGCCCGACCAGGAAGACCTGCCGGCCCGGTTCAGAAACACCTGAGGTTTCCCATGAGATTGATCGCCGTATTGACGCTGTTAATGCCGCTGCTCTGCGTGGGGCAAGCCGAGCCGGTCGACGGTGAACCGGCGCCGCGCTATGCGATCGAGTCGGCGGTCTGGTGTTCTGGTCAATTGCGCGGCGAGCCCGAGCTTCTTCTCAGGCCGGGCATCCCGGGCACGTTCGAGATCCACAGTCCGGATTCCTCGTGGCGCCTGAGCGTGGAAGTCGATACGCCGGATGAGAGCGAAGGCGCGATTGCCGAATCGCTGTGGTTGAAGGTGGGCATCGAGCAGCGCATTGACGGCCGCTGGGAATTCCTGACCGACACCATGCTGGGCACGCCCTTGGGCAAGCCGGGGATCATCTCGGTAGTCGAGCAGGGTGAACATGATTCCAGCCGAGACACCGCGCCGCTGTATGTCGAAATGACCGCACAGCGCATTTAGCCGGCCGCCTGATACGGCACAAGAAAACTCTTGGGCTGATACGCCCGAGGATTCAGGTGAGTTCGCCCAGTTCCTTCTGCACCGCATCCACCAATCGCTCTTCGCGCAGCAGCCGGGCGCAGTTGTCGATATCGGTACCCACTTCGTAGTCCTCTTCTGCATGGGCGACCGTTCCCCGCACCGCGGCATGCGCCAATGCGACGCCGCGCCCGGGCTTCAGCGGTGCGCGAAAATCCAGCGCCTGGGCGGCTGTGAGCATTTCCACGGCCAGTACCTGTTCGGTATTGCGCAATACGGACAACAGCTTGAGCGCGCTGATCGATCCCATCGAGACATGGTCCTCCTGGCCCAGGCTGGTTGGAATCGAGTCGACGCTGGCCGGGTGACACAGCACCTTGTTCTCGCTGACCAGTGCCGCGGCCGTGTACTGCGGAATCATGAAACCGGAGTTGATGCCGGTGTCCGACATCAGGAGCGGCGGCAGGCCGTCGTGGCCGGCCAGCAGCAGGTAGGTCCGGCGCTCGGAAATGCTGGCCAGTTCGGCCAGCGCAATCGCGGCGTAGTCCATCGCCAGCGCCAGCGGCTGGCCGTGAAAATTTCCGCCCGATACGATGTCGCCCGCTGCGCCCGGGTCAGCTGGGTCCGGCCCGAACACCAGCGGATTGTCGGTGACCGAATTCAGTTCCCGCTCGATGATTTCCGAGGCATGGGCCAGCGCGTCGCGGCTGGCTCCATGTACCTGCGGTATGCAGCGCAACGAGTATGGGTCCTGAACCTTGCCGCAGTCGCGGTGCGACTCCAGAATTTCGCTTTGTTCAAGCAGGCGCCGGACGTTGGCCGCGGATCTGAGCTGCCCGGGGTGCGGTCGCAGCTGGTGGATACGCTCGTCGAAAGGCCGGGCCGAGCCCTGCAGGGCCTCCAGGGTCATGGCGCCCAGAATGTCGGCGGCTACCACCAGCCTTATGCAGCGGCTGAGCACAAAGGCACCGCACGCCGCCATCAGCTGGGTGCCGTTGATCAGCGCCAGGCCGTCCTTCGCCGCAAGTGCGACCGGCGTCATACCTGCTCTTTCGAGCGCAGTTGCCGCGGGCTCCGGGCCGCTGAAGTCGGGCTTCCAGCACCGGCCTGCGCCGATCAGCGGCAGACTCATATGGGCCAGGGGTGCCAGGTCGCCCGACGCTCCCACGCTGCCGCGCGACGGGATCCAGGGCACGATAGCGTGTTCGTCCAGCGCCAGCAGTTGTCGGAATACCGGCTCGGAGATGCCGGAGTAACCGAGCGAGAGAGCGTGGATCTTCAGCCGCAGCATCAGTCGGCTGATCTCCGGGCTCAGCGGGTCGCCGGTGCCGCAGGCATGCGACAGCAGAAGATTGCGCTGAAGCTCGGCCAGGCGGGCCGGTTCGATACGCTTGTCGGCCAGCGCGCCGAAACCCGTATTGATGCCGTATATGGGCACGTCGCGGGTGAGCGCCCGCTCCACGTGCCGCCGTGAAGCGGCGACGGCCGTGGCATCGGCTCCAAGTTCGCGCATTCGCCGATCGAGGTCGGCGTTGAGGTTCTTAAGCGAGATGCAATCGGACATAGGATTTCCGCAGGTTCTGCGCGCCTGAAAAGCGACGAGATTTCATGCGGCCCGGTGGCAAGCCGCACACAACAACATGGCAGAATAACCGAATGAATATCAACCTGTACCCTAGAACCGGTTTTTCGATCGTGCTGGGCCTGTGCCTGGCTTTGCTCGGCTATGCCTATTATTCACAGTACGCATTGGGCTACGAGCCCTGTCCGCTGTGTATTCTTCAGCGTGGCGCGTTCATCGTCATCGCACTGGGCGCGCTGGCCGGCGCCGTGCACGGCAGCCGCGGCGGCATGCGATGGCTTTACGGCGGGGTGGTTTTCGCCGGCGGCGCCTGGGGCTTGGTGACCGCGGGGCGCCACCTCTGGCTACAGAACCTTCCGCCCGACCAAGTGCCCGAATGCGGTCCCGGTTTCGATTTCATGCTGGAGTATTTCTCGCTCGGCGAAGCGATCACGTCCGCGTTCACCGGCTCCGGCGAGTGCGCCGAGGTCGACTGGGTCTTTCTCGGCCTGCCCATGCCGGCCTGGGCGCTGATCTGGTATGTTGTGCTCATGCTGATGACTGCGTTTTCACTGCGCAAGAAATGATTTTATGAGCGAGACACTCAAATCGATCACTCCGGTCAAGGACTGGGCCGTGGATTCCTGGAAGCGCAAGGAAGCGCTGCAACAGGCGCGCTATGACGACCAGGATGCACTGAGCCGCTCGTTGCAGCACCTGTCCGAGCTGCCGCCGCTGGTCACCTCGTGGGAAATCCTCAACCTGCGCCAGCAGTTGGCCGAGGCCCAGGCGGGAAAGCGTTTCCTGCTGCAGGGCGGCGATTGCGCCGAAATCTTCGACGAATGCCGGCCAGAGATCATCGCCAACCGGCTCAAGGTACTGCTGCAGATGTCGCTGGTGCTGGTCCACGGGATGGAAATGCCGGTGGTGCGCATCGGTCGTTTTGCCGGTCAGTACGCCAAGCCGCGGTCGGATGATTTCGAGACCCGCGACGGGGTCGAGTTGCCCAGCTACCGCGGTGACCTGGTCAATTCTCCTGAGTTCACGCCGGAATCGCGCCGGCCGGATCCCGAGCGGATGATTCGGGCTTATTCGCGATCGGCCATGACGATGAATTTCGTTCGCGCGCTTGTCGACGGCGGTTTTGCCGATTTGCATCATCCCGAGTACTGGGACCTGGGCTGGGTGGAGCATTCTCCGCTGGCGCGACAGTTTCACCGGATCGCCGACTCCATCGGCCACTCGGTGCGGTTCATGGAAACCGTCACCGGGCAGATGCCTGGCAGCGTTCGCCGGGTGGATTTCTTTACCTCCCACGAGGCCTTGCACCTGCACTACGAGCAGGCGCTGACGCGCAAGGTGCCGCGCCAGTGGGGCTGGTTCAACCAGTCGACACACTTTCCGTGGATAGGCATGCGCACAGCCGGCATGGACGGGGCGCATCTGGAAATGTTTCGCGGTATCCGCAATCCGGTCGGGGTCAAGGTGGGCCCGGGCATGTCGCCGGACTGGCTCAAGAGCCTGATCCGTGCATTGAATCCGGACGACGAGCCGGGTCGGCTGGTGCTGATCCACCGGATGGGCGCCAACGGCGTCGGTGACAAGCTGCCGGGCCTGATCCAGGCCGCCAAGTCGACCGGCTCGCCGCTGCTCTGGATCTGCGACCCGATGCACGGCAATACCGAAAAGACATCCACGGGCGTCAAGACGCGGCGGTTTTCCAACATCCAGGCCGAGCTCGAGCAGGCTTTCGAGATCCACGCCGCGTGCGGTTCACGCCTTGGCGGCGTGCACCTGGAATTGACCGGGGAGAACGTCACCGAGTGCATAGGCGGCGCCCGCGAACTGGACGAGCACGACCTGTCACGGGCCTACAAGACGACCGTCGACCCGCGTCTGAACTACGAGCAGGCGCTGGAACTTTCGATGCTGATCGTCGGCAAGCACCAGAGCCTGGCGGGCTGATCAATGGCAAAGGCAAAACCTTAAGACAACTCTCGCGAAGGCGCAAAGGCGCTAAGGAAAAGCTATAAAAAGGCGTGCTCTCGTAGAGACGCGGAGAAAGCCCTTGTGGAATGGAGATGTTTCGGAAAGTCCAACGCCGGTGTTTGAAGTCGAACACTGAAAGACATCGCTTGCAAGGCAAGCTCCCACACCCGTAGCCGGGCTCGAGACAAGTTCTGTTGCATGAGACGCATCGTGCGCCGATTGCTCACCGCTCGATCAAGATTGGGCATGGTGGATACGCTACGCGTCCACCCTACACGAGCTTTCTTGGTTTTGCCCTTCTTCGCGTCTTGGCGTCTTCGCGAGAGTTGGTTTCGCTTTTTGGCTTGCAAGCCAATCGAGTCGGCTCCGGTCTGACTCGATTGGTCCAAAACAACGAGTCACTCCAATGCGATCAGTTCTTTTCGCGGTTTTTCTGCTGCTGCCGACCCTTTCGGCCGCTGAAATATTCGATGCTCCTGAACAGGTTCGCCCGGTGCTGCCGGGCATGCAGGCGCCGGAGTTTCGGCTTGTCGACGTCGACAGTGAGGCTTTCGAAGTCGATCCGGCTTCGCTGGAAAAGCCGGTCGTCCTCACGTTCTACCGCGGCGGCTGGTGTCCGTATTGCAACATGCACCTGGCGGAACTGCGAAGGACCGAAGCCGAACTGAACGAAATGGGCTTCGATGTCTGGTTCGTCAGTCCGGACAAACCCGGGTTGTTGTCCCAGGGCAAGGATTCGGAATTCGGCTACCGGCTGTTTTCCGACCCGGAAATGAACGCAGCCCAGGCCTTCGGCATCGCGTTCCGCCTCGACGACGAGACCTTCGAGCGCTATGCCGGTTTCGGCAACAACCTCAACCAGCGCTCCGGCGGCGACCACCAGGCGCTGCCCGCGCCGGCCACCTTCATCATCGGTACCGACGGCAAGGTCCAGTTCGGCTACGTCAATCCGGACTACAGCGTGCGTCTTGCGCCCGAAGTGCTGCTGGCGGCGGCGCGCGCCTATGTCGACGAAGCGCACAAGCGCATGCAGCGCAATGGCGGGGGATGACAGGAGGATTCGCTGAGTAGTGGGTCGCCGGACGCGGCATTCGCCTGCCCCCTCCCCGGCCCTCCCCCGCAGGCGGGGGAGGGAGAATCCAGGGGATTCGCTGGATCAGCGTGGTTTACCCGGCATTTTCCCTGCCCCGCCCCTGGTCTTCTCCCTCCTCCGTTCGCGGGGGAGGCCCGGGGTGGGGGCTATTGATCGAGCCCGAGAGCCGACGCTGCCGCGATCAGAGCAGGTCCTTGACCGCTTCGCGCTCTTCTCTCAATTCCGCATCGGTGGCGTCCATCCGGCCGCGGCTGAACTCGTTGATTTCGAGATCCGGCACGATCTTCCAGGCGCCGTCCTCGCAGGTGCAGGGAAACGAGTAGATCACGCCCGGCGCGATGCCGTAGCTGCCGTCGGAAGGCACGGCCATGGAAACCCAGTCGCCGCTGGTGCCCTGCGCCCAGTCGCGGATATGGTCGATGGCGCTCGATGCAGCCGATGCCGCGCTGGAGGCGCCGCGCGCCTTGATGATGGCGGCGCCGCGCTGTTGCACGGTGGGAATGAAATCGCTTTCGTACCACTCGCGATCCACCTTCGAGATGGCCGCTTCGCCCTTGACCAGCGCATTGTGGATGTCCGGATACTGGGTAGCCGAATGGTTGCCCCAGATCGCCATCTGCCGAATCAGGGTGTGATGAATGCCGGTTTTCAGTGCGAGCTGGGCCAGCGCGCGGTTGTGGTCCAGCCGGGTCATCGCGGTGAAGTTTTCCGGCTTGAGATCCGGGGCGTTGGCCTGCGCGATCAGGCAGTTGGTGTTGGCCGGGTTGCCGACTACCAGCACCTTGACGTCGCGCGAGGCGTGGTCGTTGAGCGCCTTGCCCTGAGGGCCGAAGATCTTGCCGTTTTCGGCCAGCAGGTCGCTGCGCTCCATGCCGGGGCCGCGCGGCTTGGAGCCGACCAGCAGCGCGTAGTCGGCATCCTTGAAGCCTTTTTCTATATCGGTCGTGGTCATGACCTCGGTCAGCATCGGGAACGCCGCGTCGTCGAGCTCCATCGCCACGCCCTTGAGCGCGTCGATGGCCGGCGGAATTTCGATCAATTGCAGGATGACCGGCTGGTTTGGGCCGAGCATGTCGCCGGCGGCAATCCGAAAGCAGAGTTGATAGCCGATCTGGCCGGCGGCGCCGGTGACGGCGATGCGAACGGGTTTGTTCATGGAATTCTCCAATTCGGTGAATTTGACGATGGGAAACTGACAGACTCTATTTTAGCCCGCCTTGGGCGGTCGCCTGCCAAACTCGCTGAATTGCCGAGAGACATGATCCACTCACGGCAAATTGCATTACCACGGTATACTGTACGGCTTCGTATATTAATTGATTGCCCGGGTCGATCAGACGCAACGGCGAGGCCGCCAGTCTTCGATTCCCCGGGTAGTTGGTAAAGAAACAGGATTGCAGCAGCCATGAAAAAAACCAATGTAACCCGAGTGATCAGCGTCGTCGTCGTTCTGGCCCTGTTGCTGGGTGCATTGTTTGTGTGGCGCTTCGCCCAGATTCGTCAGCAGGCCGAAATGATGTCACAGGCGCCGCCGCCGGCGGAAATCGAGGCGGCCGAGGCCACCAGCCGGCGCTGGCCGCAGGCCCTCAGCGCTATCGGCGGGCTGCGCGCGGTCAATGGTGTGCAGGTGGCCAACGAGATCGCCGGTGTCGTGAAATCGCTGGAATTCGAGTCCGGGCAGCGGGTCGAAGCCGGCGACGTGCTGCTTCGGATCGAGGCCGAGACCGACGAGGCCGCGCTGGAAACGCGCGAGGCCGAAGCCCGCCTTGCGCTGCAGCAGTTCGAGCGGTTTTCCAACTTGATCAAGCAGAACGCGGTGTCGCAATCGGAGTTCGACGAGGCGCGCGCCAACTATGAAGCTGCAGAGGCCCGGGTGCACGAGCAGCGGGCGTTGTTGAACAAGAAGACCATCCGAGCGCCGTTTTCCGGTGTGCTGGGCCTGCGCCAGGTGGATCTCGGCGAATACATCGGTGTCGGGACGCCAATCGTCGGTATCAACATGCTGGATCCGATTCAGGTGGACTTCACGATCTCCGAGCGCGAGCTTCAGCGGATGACGGTGGGTGGCCGCGTTGAAGTGACTGTCGCGGCGTTTCCGGATCGTCAGTTCGTCGGCGAGATCCTGGCGATAGATTCCTCGGTACTTCCGGAAAGCCGCACTGTAAGGGTTCGTGCCCGCTTGCCCAACCCGGACATGCGGCTCAGGCCTGGCATGTTTGCCAATGTCCGCGCCGTTCGCGACGAGGTCAGCGAGGTTGTCACGGTGCCGCGAACCGCGATTTCCTACAACACCTATGGCGATTTCGTGTTCAAGGTCGTCGACGGCGAGGGCGGACAAAAGATCGTCGAGCGCGTGAGCGTTACCACCGGTGATGTCCGGAACGGCGAAGTGGAAATCGTCGAAGGCCTGGAAGCCGGTGCGACGGTGGTGGGCGCCGGTCTGCTGCGCCTGCGCAACAATCAGCCGGTCAAGGTGGTTGCCGAAACGACGTCGGGGCAGGGCTGATGCGCTTTACCGACATCTTCGTCAGGCGACCGGTGCTTGCCACCGTGGTCAGTTTGTTGATTCTCCTGATGGGCCTGCGGGCGGCCATGCAATTGGAAGTGCGTCAGTTCCCGGAACTCGAAAGCACCACGGTCACGGTCACCACAGCCTACCCGGGCGCTGACTCGGACCTGGTCAAGGGATTCGTGACGACGCCGTTGCAGCAGGCGATCGCCGAGGCCGAAGGCATCGATTTCCTTTCGTCGACCAGCTCGCTGGGACTGTCGACCATCGAAGCACGAATGGTGCTCAACTACGACGCCAACGACGCGCTGGCCGAGATCCAGTCCAAGGTGGCCAGTCAGCGCGACGTGCTGCCGGAGAACGTGCGTGACCCGGTGATCACGTCGACCACCGGCGAATCCACAGCCCTGATGTACATCGCGTTTTTCAGCGAGACCATGGCGACGCCCAGGATCACCGACTATCTGACCCGCGAAGTGCAGCCCCGGCTGCAGGCGATTGCCGGCGTGGGCAAGGCCGAACTTCTGGGGCGCACCTTCGCGCAGCGGATATGGATCGATCCCAACCGCCTCGCGGCTATCGACATGACTCCCAGCGAACTGGTCGGCATTCTGCTGGAAAACAACTTCCTTGCCGGCGTAGGCCGCACCCGGGACGAACTGGTGCGGATCGATCTCAAGTCGAACACCGACGTGTCGAGCCCGGAGGCTTTCGAGCAGCTGGTCGTGAAACAAGTCGACGGCAGCATTATCCGGCTGCGCGACATCGCGCGCTCCGAACTGGGCGCGCAGACCTATTCGGAGACGAACAATTACAAGGGCCAGCCGTCGACGTATGTCGCCATCGAGTTGACGCCGGGCGCCAATCCGCTGGACGTGGCCGAAATGGTGCGCGACGAGTTGCCGGACATTCGCGAACAGTTGCCGGCCGGGCTTGAAGTGGAACTGGCTTATGACGCGTCCGAGTTTATCGAGAGCTCCATCAACGAAGTCATCAAGACGCTGGCCGAGGCCGTTCTCATTGTGCTGGTCGTGGTGTTCCTCACGCTCGGATCGATGCGCGCGGCGTTGGTGCCCTCGGTAGCCGTGCCGCTTTCGCTGATCGGCGCCGCGTTGGTGATGCTGGTACTCGGCTTCTCGCTCAACCTGTTGACCCTGCTGGCCATGGTGCTGGCGATCGGCCTGGTGGTCGACGACGCGATCATCATCGTCGAGAACGTGCACAGGCACATCGAGGAGGGCGAGTCCAGGTTCGATGCGGCATTGCACGGCGCGCGAGAAATGGCCACGCCGGTCATCGCCATGACTACCACGCTGATTGCGGTCTACGCACCGATCGGCTTCATGGGCGGCCTGGTCGGATCGCTGTTTTCCGAATTCGCGTTTACGCTGGCCGGCGCCGTACTGGTGTCGGGCGTGGTAGCGCTCACGCTCTCGCCGATGCTGTCGGGGCATATCCTGAAACCCCACGGCAATGCCTCGCGCTTCGAGGGCATCGTGGAGCGCAATTTCGACCGACTGTCAGAGGGCTACAAGTCGTCGCTGGCCTGGGTGCTGAAATCGATCCCGGCCGTGATGGTGTTCGCGGTAGTCGTGCTGCTGTCCATCGTGTTCATGCTTCGGCTGAGCCAGAACGAACTGGCGCCCACCGAGGATCAGGGGATCCTGCTCTACCAGGGTCAGGCGCCGCAGACCGCGACGCTGGAATATCTGCAGAAGTACGGCAACCAGATGCAGGACCGCTTCGAGGAACTGCCCGGATACGACGAAAGCTTCATGCTGCTCGGTTCGTTCGGGCCCAACACGGTGTTCGGCGGTTTCAAGCTCAAGCCCTGGGACGAGCGCGAGATTTCCCAGTTCGAGGTCCAGCCGATGCTGCAGCAGGCGGTTTCCGACGTGACCGGGCTGCGCACCTCCATATTCACGCGCCCCTCGATTCCCGGCGCCGGCCAGGGCCTGCCGCTGCAGTTCGTCATCACCACTGCGAAATCCTACGAGGAACTCGACCAGGTGGCCGACGAAATGATCGACAAGGCGATGCAGAGCGGCCTGTTCGGATTCGTGCAGAAATCGATCGAGTTCGACCGACCGACGACGCGGATCGTGATCGACCGCGACCGCGCCGCCGACCTGGGGCTTTCCATGGCCGACGTGGGTCGCGAACTCTCGTCGCTGCTCGGCGGCGGGTTCATCAATCGCTTCAACCTGCAGGGCCGCTCGTATGAAGTGATCCCCCAGGTCGAGCGCGAACTGCGGGCGAAGGTCGAACAGCTTGCCGATTACTTCATCCGCGCCGACTCGGGCGAGCTGGTGCCGCTGGGCAGCATCGTTTCGTTCGAGTCCAGCGTCGAGCCCTCACAGCGGACCCAGCACAACCAGCTCAATTCGCTGGCACTCGAAGGTGTTCTGAGGGGCGGCGCTGCCATGGGCGAGGCGATCGAGTTTCTGGAACAGGCCGCGGCAGAATCTTTTCCGCAGGGCTTCACCTATGACTACAAGGGGGAATCCCGGCAGTTCAAGCAGCAAGGCAGCGCGCTTCTGGTCACGTTCTTCCTTTCGCTGATCGTGATCTACCTCGTGCTCGCAGCGCAGTTCGAGAGCTGGCGCGATCCGTTCATCATCCTGGTATCGGTGCCGCTGTCTGTCGCCGGTGCCATGGCCTTCATCATGCTCGGCGCATCCAGCATGAACATCTACACCCAGGTCGGTCTCATCACGCTCATAGGCGTGGTGTCGAAGAACGGCATCCTGATCGTCGAATTCGCCAACCAGCTCCAGGTCGACAAGGGCTTGAACCGACACCAGGCCGTTATCGAGGCTGCGGCCATCCGCCTGCGGCCGATCCTGATGACGTCGGTGGCCCTGATCGTTGCCATGGTGCCGCTGCTGACGGCCGCCGGCCCGGGGGCGGAAAGCCGCTTTGCGATTGGGTTGACCATTGCGACCGGGCTCGGTATCGGAACGGTGTTGACCGTGTTCGTGTTGCCGGCCTTTTACTGTCTCCTGGCGCGGGATCACGCCGCGCAGCGGCAGAAAGAGAGCGGCGAGGCGGCCGAAGCATCGGCATGATGGCCGCTGGGCGCCCTGCGGTAATGACGCTACATTGGTTGTGTGCGGCAGTTTGTGAATCCAATTCAACTTCAAACTTCAAATGCGGTTTCGCCACGCGCTTCGCGCTTGCAGGCGACCTACTTTTCACAAGCGCCTGAAAAGTAGGCAAAAGCGCTTCTTACAGGCGGCAGAGGGCTGCGGTGCAGGCTGATATGGTCGGTGGTTAGGTGTTTGATCACGTTG
>DATFJJ010000169.1:0-3500 GCA_035269245.1 Wenzhouxiangellaceae bacterium
CGCCTTTTCCAGCGTCAGCGAGCGCTCGCGCGCCGACAGCACCTTGTCCTCGTGCTTTTTAAGCTCCTCGGTGATGAAGCGCTCGGCGTTCTTGAGAGTCTGGCGCCGCGTGTACTCTTCGGGTACGCCGTCGGCGCGCGACTTGCCGATCTCGATGTAATAGCCGTGTACCCGGTTGTAGCCAACCTTGAGGCCGGAAATGCCGGTGCGCTCGCGCTCGGCGGCTTCGTATTTCTGCAGAAAATCGTCGGCGTTGCTGCTCAGCGCTCTCAGTTCGTCGAGTTCGGTGTCGTACCCGTCCCGGATGACGCCGCCGTCCCGGATCAGAACCGGCGGCTGATCGACGACAGCCCGGGCGAGCAGGTCGGCGATGTCCGGCCGCGGTGGCATCCGTTCGGCAAGCTGCTGCAGCAGCGGGTCTTCGATCGGCTCCAGCAGTCCGCGCAGTCTGGGCACCGTCTCGAGACCCGAGCGCAGCGTGGTCAGATCGCGCGGACGAGCGCTGCCCAGCGCAATGCGCGTGAGAATGCGCTCCAGGTCGCCGCCGCCGGACAGTGCTTCCCGTAGCGCATCGAAACGCGACGCCTCGGTCAGTGCCGCTACCGCTGCGTGTCGCCGGGCCAGTGGATCGCGTTCGCGCAACGGGTGAATCAGCCAGCGGCGGATTTCGCGACTGCCCATGGGCGTGGTCGTGTGGTCGAGCAGGGCAATCAGGGTGTTTTCGCTGCGACCCTCGGGGTGTCGGTCGATCTCGAGATGGCGACGCGTGGCGGCGTCCAGCAGCAGATGCGCGCTGGCCTGCTCGAAACGCATGCCGCCGATGTGGGGTAAATCGCCGGCCAGCATCTCGCGGGCGTAGCCCAGCAGGGCGCCTGCAGCGGCCACTGCGCCGCCAGGCTGCTCGATACCGAATCCGGACAAGTCATTCACACCGAATTGGCGACAAAGCAGACGTCGGGCGGCCTCGATATCGAATTCCCAGTCCGGTCGGCGCCGGATCGCGACGCCGTCGGCCTGGATCAGTTTGGCGTCGAAGGTCTCGGGCAGGAGCAATTCGGCCGGGCGCAGGCGCTCCAGTTCCGCGGCCAGCACTTCCATGCTCTCCGGCTCGCTGCATCCGAGCCGGCCACCAGCCATGTCAAGCCAGGCCAGGCCGTGGCGATTGTCCTTGGTATCGCCGTGCCGGCAGATCGTTGCCAGCAGGCGATCACCGCGATCTTCCAGCAGGGTCTCCTCGGTCAGGGTGCCCGGCGTGATGATGCGAACGACCTTGCGTTCCACAGGACCCTTGGCGGTATCCGGGTCGCCGACCTGCTCGCAGATCGCCACCGATTCGCCGTGGCGCAGCAGGCGCGCAAGGTATGAATCCACGGCATGGTATGGAATGCCTGCCATCGGAATAGGCTGGCCGGCCGATTGGCCCCTGGCAGTCAGGGTGATATCGAGCAGCCGTGCGGCACGTCCGGCGTCATCGTAGAACAATTCATAGAAATCGCCCATCCGGAAAAACAGCAGGATGTCCGGATATTTCTCGTTGACCTGGGCCTTGATGCGCAGGTATTGCTGCATCAGCGGCGTATGCTTGTTGCCGGCCGAATTGTTCATCGGTAATGAATCATGGGTGACGGATCATGGAGGCGCCAGAGCGGTCCACAGATTACACGGATTGTCACCGAGCCGGTGGTCTGCCCGATACGTCGGAACCTTGTCATGCGAAGCGTCGTTCCAACAGGCCGATGTGCGATCGAAACATGTGTGTCAATCTGTGTACTCTGTGGAAAGCTTTTCGAATCGGTTATAGATGAGTTCACGATACGACGATGAATCACTGACGATGCGTGCGGCGGCGGTGGCCGCCGAACTGAAGGCGCACGGGCGGCTGCTGGCCCTGGCCGAATCCTGCACGGGCGGCTGGATCGCCAAGGTATGCACCGATCTTGCCGGCAGTTCGGCCTGGTTCGAGCGCGGACTGGTCACCTATTCGAACCGCGCGAAATCGGAGGAACTGGGGGTGAGTGTCTCCAGCATTCAGCGCTTCGGCGCGGTCAGCGAGATCGTGGCGGCCGAAATGGCGCGCGGGGCGCGCAATGTCGCGCATGCCGATTTCGCTGTTTCGGTAACCGGCATCGCCGGCCCGGAGGGCGGTTCTCCGGACAAGCCGGTGGGCACGGTGTGCTTCGGCTGGGTGGGCCCGGACGACGAGCCCGAGACCGAAACCTGCCTGTTTTCCGGCGACCGGGACGAGATCCGCCGCAAGACGGTGGCGCATGCACTGGACGGTCTGCTTTCGCGGGTGTGAGCGAAGAAAAATCACATCGCAGGCTGTTCTTCGCGCTCTGGCCTTCACCCAGTATCAGGGCCGGCATCATCAAGCGGCGGAAATGCGTCGAGGGGCTGTCACGAAGGCGCGTTCCGGATCACAACCTGCATCTGACGCTGCTGTTTCTTGGCGATCAGCCTGGCGACCGGCTCGATGAGATTGTCGCCGCCGTCGAGAGTCTGCATGCGGTCGGTTTCGGCATTCTACTGGACCGCTTCGGCTGGTTCGCGCGGGCTCGCGTGGCATGGCTGGGGGGTGACGTGCCTTCTGCCGGCCGGGCGGTCGTGGCGCAATTGAGCGCCAGGATGACCTCGCTGGGCCTGCAGTTCGACGACCGGTCGTGGACTCCGCACGTCACGCTGTTTCGCCAGGTTCGCAAGCGTCCCGCGTTCCCGGACATCGAGCCTCTGGACTGGCCCGTCGACCGGTTCGAACTGGTCGAATCGGTGCCCGGGCAGGCTTATGCACCGCTTGCAACATTCAAACTGGACCGGCCGCTTGGCACTTAGCGCCGGAATCATCGGGTGCGGGTGATCGATTCGCCCCACCGCCGGGATCAAGTCCGGGGCAGGGAATCAGTCGCGTTTATCAGGTTTTGAGAAGGTGAGCGCTACAATGGCGTTATAGACCGTTACCGGCGCCGCTGAAGTAATGTGGCGTGCGCGTAGCCATCTCGCAGGGGTTGCGTAGGAAAATCGGACAAATGGCGGTAGGAAAATCGCCCGATTCCGGGTTGACCGGTTGGCACCGAACGGCCCTGTGAGATAATCGAAACATGACCAGAATGCCTTCCAGGCGGAGAGAAGACTATCGTGGATGACAACAGAAAAAGAGCACTTTCGGCGGCCCTGAGCCAGATCGAGAAGCAGTATGGAAAGGGCGCGATCATGCGCATGGGCGATGACGCCAGAAACCGGGACGTACCGGTTGTATCCACCGGCTCGATGTCGCTGGACGCGGCACTGGGCATCGGCGGTCTGCCGCGTGGCCGGGTCGTAGAGATCTACGGGCCTGAATCGTCCGGCAAGACCACGCTGACCCTCCATGCTGTGGCCGAAGCGCAGAAGGTCGGCGGCACGGCCGCGTTCGTCGATGCCGAACATGCGCTGGACCCGAGCTACGCAGAGAAACTGGGCGTCAACGTCGATGATCTGCTGGTCTCCCAGCCCGACACGGGCGA
>DATFJJ010000170.1:0-2139 GCA_035269245.1 Wenzhouxiangellaceae bacterium
GAAATCTCGAAGTTTCTGCTCCGGCGTATCCTCGGCGATCCGCGACAGGTTGACCAGCGGGCTGACCTGGCGGTCGATCTGTTCCATCTGGTGCTGGGCGAAATAGCCGATCTTCAGGTTGCGCGATTGTTCCAGCGTGCCGGCCTGGGGTTCCAATTCGCCGGCCAGCGCCTTGACCAGGGTGGATTTACCTGCGCCGTTGACGCCCAGCAGGCCGATCCGGTCGCCGGCGGCCAGGTTCAGCGATATCCCTTCCAGCACCCGGACCTTGCCGTAGCCCAGCTGCAAGTCGCGCAGCGCCATCAGCGGATCGGCGGCCCGTCCGGGTTCGGGAAACTCGAAGTCGAACGGGCTGTCGGCGTGCGCCGGGGCGATGGTTTCCATCCGCTCCAGCGCTTTCAGTCGGGCCTGGGCCTGCTTTGCCTTGCTCGCCTTGGCGCGGAAGCGATCGACGAACGACTGCATGTGCGCGATCTTCTTCTGCTGTTTTTCGAACTGTGCCTGCTGCAATGCCATGCGCTCGGCGCGCTGGCGTTCGAAATTGCTGTAGCCGCCGGCGTAGCGGTTGAGCTGCTTGTGCTCGATATGCACGATGCCGTCGACGACGTTGTCGAGGAAGTCTCTATCGTGCGAAATCAGCACCAGCGTGCCGGCGTAGCGGCCCAGCCATTCCTCCAGCCAGATGATGGTCTCGAGATCGAGGTGGTTGGTCGGCTCGTCGAGCATCAGCAGGTCCGACGGGCACATCAGCGCCCGCGCCAGGCTCAGGCGGATCCGCCAGCCGCCCGAGAATTCGCCGACGGCCTTTTCATGCTCGGCCGCGGCGAAGCCCAGGCCGTTCAGAAGGGCGCCGGCACGGGCCGGCGCGTCGAAACCGCGCGCGTCGTCGAACTCCTGGTGGGCATGCGCGATGCGCTCGCCGTCGCCCGAGGCGTCCGCATCGGCCACGGCTTTTTCGGCTCGTCGCAGCGCTCGATCGCCGTCGAGCACGAACTCGATCGCCGGACGGTCCAGCTCGCTGATCTGCTGGGCCATGTGCGCCACGGTCCAGTCGTCGGGGATCCGGACCTCGCCGGTGTCGGGCTCCAGCTCGCCCAGCAGCATGGCGAACAGGCTGGACTTGCCGCAGCCGTTGGGGCCGACCAGGCCGATCTTCTGCCCCGCGTGCACGGCCAGGCTCGCGTCGACGAGCAAGTCCTCGACGCCGCGGCGGAGCGTGATGTGTTCGAGCTGGATCATGGGCAGCGAAGATAACCGATACGTGGGCCCGAGGTTGCGCGACAATATCGCCCCATGAGCAACGAAATCCCCAATCTTCCATTCGAACAGATGCCGCTCAAGCAGTACGCCGAGCGCGCGTATCTGGACTATTCCATGTACGTCATCCTGGACCGCGCGCTGCCCCACGTGGGCGACGGGCTCAAGCCGGTGCAGCGGCGAATCGTCTACGCGATGAGCGAACTCGGTTTGTCGGCGGCGTCCAGGCACAAGAAATCCGCGCGCACGGTCGGCGACGTCATCGGCAAATTTCATCCTCACGGCGATTCGGCCTGCTACGAGGCCATGGTGCTGATGGCTCAGCCGTTTTCGTACCGCTATCCGCTGATCGACGGCCAGGGCAACTTCGGCTCGCCCGACGATCCGAAGTCGTTCGCCGCGATGCGCTATACCGAGTCGCGGCTGGCGCCCTACGCCAAACTGCTGTTGCAGGAGCTCGGGCAGGGCACGGTCGACTGGGTGCCGAATTTCGACGGCACCATGAAGGAGCCGAAACTGCTGCCGGCGCGGGTGCCCAACATCCTGCTCAACGGCGGGCAGGGCATTGCCGTGGGCATGGCGACCGACATTCCGCCGCACAACCTGTGCGAAGTCGCCAGCGCCGCGATCAGGCTGCTGGAAAAGCCGAAAACCACGGTCGCCGAGCTTTGCGAACACATCAAGGGACCGGATTTCGCCACGGCGGGCGAGATCGTGACACCGCGCGACGAACTGCTGGCCATGTACGAGACCGGCCACGGCAGCGTCAAGCAGCGCGCGGTGTTCGAGAAGGAAGGCGAGGCGATCATCGTCACCGCGCTGCCGTACCAGGTCTCGCCGGCCAGGGTGCTCGAGCAGATCGCCGCGCAGATGAATGCGAAG
>DATFJJ010000171.1:0-8334 GCA_035269245.1 Wenzhouxiangellaceae bacterium
GGGCGCCTGGGCCGAAGCGCAAGCGGTCCATGCCCAATGGCAGGCCGAATTCGAGGGGTGGGAAAGTGCTTCCAGGGCCGTCGCCGGCGCCGAAAACGCGCTGGCCCTCACCGAGGCCCGCTATGCCGAGGGCCTGGACGACATTACCGCGCTGCTGCGTGCGCAGGCCGAGGAACTGGCCGCGCGAACACGCGAAATCAATGCCCGGTTCAACGCCGTCGTTGCGGCGAGTCAATACCGACTCGCCGTGGCAGAAGACATCGACGCCGCGCTGCCATGAATCATTCAAGCGCATATCTTTCAATTCCGGCGCTGCTTGTGGCGATGCTGCTTCCCGGCTGTGGCGACAGCGAGCAGCCGGTTCGATCAACGCCGGCCGATCTCGGCAATCCGATTCAAGTGCAGGTTGCGCCGGTGGAGGCGCTCGATGGTCAATCGGGTCGCACCCTGGCCGGTGTGGTCGGGCCGGTTCAGCGCGCCCGAATGGGTACGCGTCAGGCCGGCACGGTGGAGCAGGTCCTGGTCGAAGCCGGCGATGCCGTCGCGGCCGGCCAGCCGATCATTCGCATCGACGCGCGCGATCTCGAGGCCGCACGCCGCGCCGCCCGCCAACAGCTGCAGGCTGCTCGCCGGGCCTGGGAAGTCGCCCACAGCAACGAGCAGCGATTCCGGCGTCTTTTCGAGCAGCAGTTGATCGCAAAGGCCAGGCTGGAAGAGGCAGAGGTCGCGGCAAGCGGGGCCCACGGCCGCCTCCAGCAAGCCGAAGCCGAGCTGGAGGCCATCGATGTAAATATCGACTATGCCACGGTGCAGGCGCCCTTCGATGGTGTGGTCAGCGAAATTCTTGCCGAAGTGGGCACTTTCGTCGCGCCCGGACCCGCCCTCGTCATTTTCGAGGATCGAAGCAGACTCGAAGTCAATGCGGCGGTCGACCAGGCCAGCGCGGCCCGGCTTGCGCCCGGCGATGCGGTCGACATGAACGCAAGCGGACTCGATGCCGCCTTCAGCGGCCGTGTCCAGGCAGTGCTGCCCGCGCTCCGCTCCACCGGCGTTGGCCAGCGTGTGCGGTTGGTCATCGACGACCCGCCGCCGCAGCTGGCGCCGGGCATGGTCGTCGAATTGCGGTTGCCCGCAGCAGACACGGCGTACCCGGTGGTTTCGATTCCCGCCTCCGCGGTGTGGCAGCGCGGCCAGCTCGACGGCGTGTTCGTGGTTGAAACCGACCAGGAACAGCGTCTGCGCGCGCGCCTGCGATGGGTATCGGTCGCGCCGCGAAGCCGCGGCGAATCAAGCTTCCAGATTCTCCAGGGGCTTTCGCCCGGCGAGCGCGTGGTGATCGGCGACGCCGTCACGTCGCTGGTCGACGATCAGTTGATCGAACTGGCAAATCCATGAGCGCGCCCGGGTTTGCCGGCCGCATCGCCGATCGGCTGATCGATTCGAAGCTGGTCCCGCTGATCGTGGCCGGCACGTTGATTGCCGGCATCTGGGGCCTGGTGGTGACCCCGCGCGAGGATCGTCCCGAAATCGAAGTGCCGACGGCCCGAATCGTCGTCCCGTTTCCGGGCGCCGGGGTCGAGCGTGTGGATGAACTGGTTGCGAGGCCGGTCAGTGCCTGGGTCGGTCAGCTCGAGCAGGTGACCGAAGTCAGGTCGGTGGCGTCCAGCGACGCCGCGATGCTCGAAATCGAGTTTTCTACCGGCATCAAGAACGTGCAGGCGTGGAGCCTGCTGCGGGAACTGCTCGACAGCAACCGCGCCGATCTGCCCCGGGACGCCGGGCCGGCCGAGATCCGCACTATCGGCGACGAACTCCTGACGATACTGATGCTGACGCTTTCGAGCGCCGAACGCGACGGCGCCGAGCTTCGCAGAATCGGCGATGAAATGGCGGTAGCGCTGGAAGCCGTCGAGGGCGTGAGAAGCGTCGAAGTGTTCGGCGGCCAACCGCGGCAGATCCAGGTCCGGCCGCTGCCGGATCTCATGGCCGCGCACGGTATCGGCCTCGTGAAACTGGCCGAGGCCATCGAGGCCTCCAGCCTGCGTTTGCCCGCTGAAGTGCTTCGCGCAGACCAGGATCGTCAGGTCCGCATCGGCAGCGTGCCGGCTTCGCGAAAAGACATCGAGCAGATACAGGTAGGCGTCGGGCCGGCCGGCGTGGTCTATCTCGGCGATGTGGCCGAGATTTTCGACGGCGCCGCACCGATGGAGTCGGCCAGTCTGCACTGGCAGCGGGGCGCGAGCCGGGAGGTGGCCGCCGTCGGCCTTGGACTGACCAGCGTGCCCAACAGCAACGTCATCTCCGTTACGCGAAACGCGACCAGGCGCCTGGATCAGCTGACCGAAACGATGCTTCCCTCGGACGTCCGGGTTTCAATCGGTCACGACTCGGGCAGAATGGCGCACGAAACCGTGGTCAGCGTGCTCGAGAATTTCGCGATCGCGACCGTGACCGTAATCGCGATCATTTTCGCCGGGCTCGGCTGGCGCGCCGCGGCCGGAGTCACGATCCAGCTTCCGTCGAGCCTGGCCATCGTGCCGCTGGCTTACCTGGCCCTGGGCTTCACGCTCAACCCGGTTTCGATCGCGGCAATGATCCTGGCCATCGGCTTGCTGGCCGATGACAACGTCATCATCATGGAAAACATCCGGCGTCATTTCCGCGAGGCCGGCGAGCGAAGCCGGGAGGTGGCCGTCGCCGCGGTCGACGAGGTCGGCAATCCGACCATGCTGGCCGTGTTTCTGATTATCGCGACGTTCATGCCAACCGCTTTCATCACCGGCGAAATGGGCCAGTACACCCGCGCGATTCCGGTCGGGACTTCACTGGCGATAGCATTCTCGCTGGTGATCGCGCTGACGGTGACGCCCTGGGTCGCTTTCCGTGTGCTGCGCGCACCGAAAGACGCTGCGCAAGGCAAGTCCGAAAACGGTGACAGGCCCGAGAAGGACAAGACCTCGGGGCGTCCGATGAGCGACGAGCGCAGCATCCCGAGCAGTCCGCTGGCGCGCGGCTACCGTATCGTGCTGCGTCCCTTTTTCGATATGCCCTGGCTGCGCTGGCTGTTGTATGCCGTACTCGTGCTGCTGCTGGCCGGCAGCGTGGCGATGGTCTTTGCGCGAGCGGTGCAACTGACCCTGGTACCGTTTCTCGATCGCGACATCTTTGTTGTCGAACTCGAATTGCCGCCCGGCAGCGCGCTCGAACAAACGCTGAATGCCGCCTCGACGGTCGGCCGCGAGCTTCGACAGCATCCCGACATAGACGCTTACACTGTTTTTGCCGGCACCGAGGGGCCGTTGCTGGTGCCCCCGCCGGGGCCGCCCAACCTGGATATCGGAAAGTCGCACCGCGCACGGATCTATGTCCAGCTGCCGCCGCGCGAGCAGCGCCGATACTCCAGCGTCGAGATCAGCCGCGATTTTGCGTTCTCGCGGTTGCCCGATCTGCTGCAGCCGTTCCAGGCCCGTGCCTGGGTGCGGAATATCCCTTCGGGGCCTTCCAGCGAGAACGATATCCAGGCCGAAATTACCGGCGAAGATGCAGCCGGACGGGAACGCCTGGCCGATGCCGTGGCGCGGCTGCTGGAGGAGCATCCCGCCACCGGCGCTGTCGAGCGTTTTCCCAAGCCCACCGGTCCGGAACTGCAGCTCGAAGTCGACCCGATTCGAGCGGCGGCCCGCGGCGTGCCGCCGGCGCGTGTTGCCGCGGCGGTGCGCATGGCATTGGCTGGTCGCACGGTCGCCGAACTGGACGTGCCCGAAGAGCGTGGCCCGCTGCCGGTCGTCGTCAGACTGGATCCGGAAAGACGTCAGAGGCCCGAAGACCTTTCCGGAATATACGTCGAGGACGAAACCGGCGGACAGGTGCCGTTGTTCGACCTGGTCGACCTCGCCGCGCACCGGTGGGACGCCAATCGATATCGCCGCAACCAGGTACCCATCGTCTACGTGGCGGCTCGCGTGAACCGCTCGCTGAGCCAGCCGGTCTCGGTCCAGCGTGACCTTGTTGCCGAACTCGAGCGCCGGATGCCGGACCCGCCCGACATTCGCTGGTTCGGGGGGGCGGGCAGCGGCCAGAACACGACCCTGTACTGGGGCGGAGAGTGGGAACTCACGCAGCGCGTCTACCGCGACCTGGGGGTGGCCGGCATGGTGGTGGTGCTGGCGATCTATATCGTGCTGGCGGGCTGGTTCGGTTCCTATATCCTGCCGCTGCTGATCATGGCGCCGATTCCGCTGGTCTTCATCGGCGTGATTCCGGGACACTGGTTGATGGGGCTGGACATTGCCGGCCTGGGGGTGCTCGGCATGATTGCGCTGGCCGGCATCGTCGTCCGGAACGCATTGCTGTTGGTCGATTTCACCGAGCGGCGCGTTCACCATGGAATGGAAATCCGCGACGCGCTGGTCAGCGCCGGCGTGGTCAGAACACGACCCATTCTGCTGACCGCCGGCACCGTGCTGTTCGGCAGCGGCGCGCTGGTATTCGAACCGGCACTGAAGCCGCTGGGCATTACCCTGGCCACCGGCGTCCTGGTCGCGACGATTCTGACGCTCATTCTCATTCCGGTGCTGTACTTCCACGCGTTTCACGAACGCGACGCAGACGACGGGGGATAAGGCCGGCGGCCCGGCCGCGCAAGATTCCATAGCCTTGCATGAACCTTTTCCATTGGCTGGCCGTCGCTCAGTCAAACCACGAGCATTTCCGCAATGAAGCAGGCCGAACACGACATGCTGGTGATCGACGCCCAGGACGGCAGCCGGACGGCGCTGGACGCACTGGTGCGACATCATCACCGCAATCTGCTTCGCTTCGCCTACAGCCTGTGTCGCGATACCGCGCTGGCGCAGGATGCGGTGCAGGACGCCTGGATCAAGGTCGCCGGCCGATTGCGTCGACTGGATGATCCGAGGGCCTTCCGCGGCTGGATCTACCATGCAGTCCGCTGGCGGGTATTCGATCTGCTCAAGCGCTCGCACCGCAACGACCGATCGCTGGAGGCGGCCGACTCAGAAGCCGAAACGCCCATCGACGACGAGACCGCGCAACGTCGTATCGATATCGACGCGGCAATCGCCGACTTGTCGGGCTCCGACCGGGAAACCCTGCAAATGTTCTACGTCAGCGGCCTGACCGTTCCGGAAATCGCCGTGGTTATGGATATACCACCGGGCACCGTCAAGTCGCGGCTGCACCGGGCCCGCAACCAACTGAGGCAGCACTTCGAAGGAGAAGACCATGAACATCGATGAAAGAATCCGTAGCGTACTAGAGGACCAGGGCAGCGAGGTCGACGACCTGAAAGTGGAAGAGAAGAGCCTGTTCGGCATGCTGTTTCGCATTTTCACGGGTGGGTTGGCGCGCTGGGCTGCATTCGCAATGGCATTGACCCTGGTATTCGTCGGCTTGACGGTCTGGTGCGGTTACGAATTCTTCACCGCCGCCAGCGTCGACGATCGGGTGTTCTGGGGCGTGCTCGCGCTGGTCGGGTTCCACGCCGTCAGCATGTTCAAGCTCTGGTTCTTCATGGAGATGAATCGCCACTCGGTGACCCGCGAGGTCAAGCGCGTCGAGATTGCACTGGCGAGGCTCGCCGATGACGAGACGCACCGGCAATGAACGGCATCAAGGACGTTCTGCAAAGATGGTTGGTGGTAATAGCTCAATTATTGCTAGTCTTGGCCGAGCTCATTGAAAAATGCGACGTTTGCGGATGAACACCAAATGGATAACCCCTGATCTTTGCGATGCCCATCCCGATGACGTGCGCGTGGTGCACGGCATTCAGTGGCAAAGCTACGGTGGCCGCCGATCCTTCGGCGGCCAGTGCGAAACCGTAAAGTGCTTCGAGGACAATTCGCGCGTCAAGGAACGCCTGGGGTCGCCGGGCGACGGCAAGGTGCTGGTGGTCGACGGCGGCGGTTCGCTGCGGCATGCACTGATCGGCGACATGATCGCCGAAACGGCCGTCAGCACCGGCTGGGCCGGGGTGATCATCTTTGGCGCGTGCCGCGACGTGGATGCATTGGCCGAACTCGAAATCGGTGTGTTCGCGCTTGGCGCCGTTCCCATCAAGAGCGTTCGGAGAGAGGAAGGGCAACTCAACGTGCCGGTCCAGTTCGGCGGCGTCACCTTCACCCCGGGTGATTACGTCTACGCCGACGGCAACGGCGTGATCGCGGCCGGGCGAGCGCTCTTCTGAGATGGCGCGGCGCAGCTTGTGAGTGAACACGCTTCGTCGCGGGGAAAACACGTGTTTCCCATGCCGGCGCGGATCGGCTTCACGCTGTGGATGGTGTTCTGGATACCGGTGGTACTGGCAACCCAGGGGCCGCAGAATTTCTGGTGGTTGTGCAACCTGGCCCAGTTCATCCTGCTCTATTCGCTCTGGACGTCCAACCGTCTGCTGGTCTCAAGCCAGGCAGGAACGATCGTGGTTGTCGGTGCTGTCTGGACCATCGATCTTGCCGGGGCGTTGATGACGGGAAACAGCCCGTTCGGCATCACGACCTACATGTTCAACAAAGATCTGTCGATTGCATTGCGAGCCACTTCGACCTATCACATGTGGTTGCCGGTCTTCGTGCTCTGGCTATGCCGCAAGGACGGCTACGACGTCAGGGGACTGTGGCTGCAATGCGGCATCGGTACCGCAGCGATACTGGGGAGCTGGATTTTGGGCGATCCGGTGCGCAATCTCAATTACACCATCGCGCCATTCGGGATACAGCAGGTCTGGTTACCGCAGGCGCTTTATATTCCGCTCCTGTGTATCGGTACTGCCGTGCTGGTTTACCTTCCCGGACATTTCATCGTCAAGGCTGTTGCCGGCAGGTCGTCTCGATCATCCAGCAACGCTTGAAGGATCGGCCTCGGCAGCTTTCGACCGCCGAGGCCTCCGCATGGGTTGCTACATTGGCGGGCGACGACCGGAAACGAAGAATATCAGCGCCAGTATCAGCCCGATGACGAAAAGGATCCAGGCGATATTGGTTGCCGCGCCGGCGATGCCGCTCAGCCCGAGTGCGCCGGCGATCAAGCCAACGATCAGGAATGTCAATGCCCAACCTAACATGGCTACTCCTCAAGACGAATTGACTTGCCAGAATAGATCCATCGGCCTTGTTCGTCGATAACATAGGTTAATGTGAGGGGGGCCGCGCCGGCGTATCATTACCTGTTCGCATGCGCGGAGTGTCTTGCGCGCCGCCCGGCGCGCTCCGGAGAACCCGCCCTGGATTCTGTAATGACCTTGCACGGATTCAGTCCTGACAGAAACAAAGTGAGGATTCAGATAATGAAAAACGCCAACTTGGACAATGATATGAAGAATCGAAGCCCGAAGATCACGAGTGCGCTTTTCGCGCTGCTGTTTGCGCTCGGCGGCGGAGCTGTGTTGACCGGCTGTGAACAGCAAGGTCCGGCTGAGGAAGCTGGTGAAGAGATCGACGAGGCGGTTGAAGATGCCGGCGAGGAGATCGACGAGGCTGCCGAAGAAGCAGGCGACGCGGTCGAAGACGCGGCCGACGAAGTCGAGGAAGAAACCGACGGCTGATTATCCGGCATTCGGGTTCAGAGCTTTTCCGCTCGACCTGGAAGCTGAAGTTTGATTCGAATCAGCACTCCGGGATTTTTCGTGGGCCGGCAGCATTGCGTTGCCGGCCTTTTTTTGTCTCCGTGAACGACGCGTGCCGGTCGGTTGCTATTTGCCGTCGATATAGTCTCGGTCGTCGAAGCTGCGCACCCATTCCGGCTTCCAGGCCGTGAGCATCGACAGCAGTGCGCCATTCAGAAAGCCCTCGGGCAGCATGGCGATGGGCAGGAATACCAGGTAGTCGTTGGCGATCCGGTCCAGCGGATAAGCGCCGACCAGCCAGAGCAAGAGCGCACTGGTCGCCACGACCGCGGCCATGACCGCCATCGACGCGAAATGCGCGCTGACGATGACGTAGACGAAGTAATGCTTCGGGAAGGCGCGGAAGATGAACGCATGCAGCCGGTTGGCCAGCAGTACCGGCATCACTACGGTGATCATCCCGTTGACACCCAGCGTCATCCATTCATAGCGTCCTACCGCGGTCAGGGCAATCAGTGCGATGGCGGTACCGACCAGCGCGAGCCGCCAACCGAAGATCAGGACCATTGCCGTAGTGCCGAGAAAGTGCAGTCCCAACCCGGTCTGTGATTCGGCCTTCATCCACCACAGGCCGATCAACAGCGTGATGGCGCCGAGATAGACCAATTCCATCAGGTTCCGGTGCAGCAGCTTCCACGGGGCGCCGGCCGCGTTCCAGACCACGAACAAGGCGAATATCGGCCACGCAGTCC
>DATFJJ010000172.1:0-3406 GCA_035269245.1 Wenzhouxiangellaceae bacterium
CGCCTCGGGCGTGCCGCGGTGGTCGTGCGAGCCCTGCCAGAAACGGCGTTTCCAGCCTGAAACGCTTGCAACCTCTCTCCGGCGATACGGAAAATCGACCTTGTAGATCAGCGAGCCGTAGCCGAAGACCCAGTCGGTGCGGGATTGCTCATCGGCGTTGGTCGACGCGTCGCAGGTCAACGGTTCGGCGCCTGGTCGAACGGCTCGCAGCGCTTCTCCGGGCCGATGCGAAGTGCGAGTTCTCCGCACAGCGAGGCGGCTTCCATTGTCTGTCCCCGGTCGTTCAGCAGCGCGACCAGGCCAAGCGTCGCATCGCCGTGCCAGGGTTGCGTCTCGAGCACCCGGCGAAACCAGAATTCGGCGCGGTCCGCCTGGTTTTCCGCCTTGTGCAGTTCGCCCAGCAGCACGCCCAGTTCGGCCAGCCAGCCGCCGATGCGCTGCGGCGTTTCGGAATACGCTGCCTGCATGGCGCCCCAGGCCGCTTCGAACCGGTCGATCGCCTGCTGCCGGTTGCCGTCGATCAGGTCCAGCTCGGCGAGATTGACCAGGGCGCTCCAAAGACCGGGATCGAGCCGGAGCGCCTGCTCGTAGGCTTCGCGCGCGCCGGCCGGGTCGCCGGCCAGGGACCGCGCCAGCCCCAGCGCCTTGCGAGCCTCGCCAAGATTCGGATCGAGTTGCACGGCGCGCGTGGCCAGCCATCGTGCGTCGGCTATGGAGGCCTGCGCCCAGGGGGAGTCGAGCCGCTCGCTTACCAGCGTATCTGTGACGCTCTGGTGCTCGCGGACGACCGTCGCCTGCCCGGCGGGCCAGCGCACCACCCGCTGCAGCATGGCGTTGGCGAGCCCGGCGTGCGCCTCGGCGTTGTCCGGCTCGGATTCGATAAGCGTTCGATACAGCGCGGCGGCCGCTTCGTTCCCTTCGCGCGAAAACTGGTGGTAGTAATCGTGCGCGCGCTCGAGCCGGCCGGCCGGCTGTTCGGTGGCTGGCTGCTCTCGCAGTGTCCCGGTGATCGCGGCGGCCGCGACGACGGCCACGACTGCCATGCCGGCGAGCGTGGCCGCGAATGCCCGGGGACGTGGGCGAAAACCGCCGGGCGAGCTGATCGGCTTCGGTTGGTGCAGCAACCGGTAGCCGCGGCGCGGAAGGGTTTCCAGGTACCGAGGCCGTTTTGCATCGTCGTCCAGTGCGCGCCGCAGCTTCAGGACGGCACGCGGCAGGGCGTCTTCGCCCACCACGGTATCGCCCCAGACGCTGCGTTCCAGCGCCTCGCGCGGCACCGGCGACATTGCTTCGGCGGCGAGTGCCACGAGAAGCGACATCACCCGCGGTTCCAGGCGACGCTTTTCGGAACCGCGCACCAGGAATCCCTCGCGGGGTTCTACCCGCCAGTCTCCCAGCATGAAGGACTCGCCAACCGTAACGCGCTGATTTTCAGGAGAGGTCATGTTTTGGTCAGGAAAGCGGGAGGCGCCGGACATGGATCTATGAGTGAACGGCCAGCAAACTTCGGACACTCTATCAGAAAAGGAAACAAGCCCCATGAAACGGATTCCGTCAGTCGCCGCAATGTTCTTCATCGGATGGTGCGCTGCGAGCGCAGAGGCCGGCAACGACCCGGAACATTACACGGCCGAAGCGCTGAACGCGGACCTCGATCAACTCTACGAAACGCTCAAGATCGCGCACGCGGATCTGTTCATCGAAGTCAGTGAAGCGGCCTACGATGCCGAGCACGCGCGGATTCGCGAGCAGCTTGACCGCCGGATGGCGCGCGATGAAGTGCTGGCCCTGTTCCAGCAGTTCGTGGCGTTCGGCCGCGTGGCCCATGCGCGGATCGAAGAAGCCGCGGCCGCATTCGAGCGATACCGGGAGGCAGGCGGCGCTTATCTCCCGCTGAGTGTCCGGATACGGGAGGGTCGGGCGTTCGTTGATGCCTACCGCGGCAGCGTCCTGCAGCCGGGCGACGAAATCCTGGCGATCGATGAAATGCAACTTCCCGCGCTTCTTCGGGCGATGCGCAGGCACCAGTCCGCCGATACCGACTACCTTGCGCACACCATGCTGGAATGGCAGTTCCCCCGGCTGCTATGGCAGTTGTTTCCAGAACGGAAGACCTTCCGCGCGCGCTTTCGGCGAGACGGCGAGGTCCTGGAGGCCACGCTACCGACGCTGACGCGCGCGCAATCGTCGGAAATCGCCGAGTCCCGACCGGCCGACGACAGGCTCGAACTGTCGTGGACCGAGCGGGAATTCCGGCTGATCGACGATTCGCTCGGTTACCTGCGGCCCGGCCCGTTCTACAACGTCAAGGGCGATGCGCTCTGGGATAACGCAAAGTTCGTTGCTTTCATCGACGACGCCTTCGGGCAGCTGATCGAAAAGCGAGTCCCTGCGCTCGTGATCGATATCCGGGACAACCCCGGCGGCGACGTGTCGTTCAGTGATCCCATGATCACCTGGTTCGCCGACAAGCCATTCGGCTTCTCTTCGCATTTCGAGGTCCGGGTCAGCCAGCCGGCGATCGAGGCCAACGCAAAGCGCCTTGCGTCGGGCAACGACAACGACACGAGCAAGCGCTATGCAAGGGAATACGCCACGCGCGAGGCCGGCGAGACGTTTCGACTGGAGATGCCGCGGGTCGAGCCGCGAGAGGGCGAGCGATACCCGGGCGACGTCTACGTGCTGGTCAATCGCCGTTCCTTCTCCAACGCAACCACGGCCGCCGCGCTGGTCCAGGATCACGACTTCGCGACCGTCATCGGCGAAGAAACCGCCGACCTGGCGACCACGCTGGGCGCGATGGAAGACTTCACGCTGGACAACACCGGCATCGTGGTCGGGTTTCCGAAGGCCATGATCGTGCGGGCCAGCGGCGATGAAAGGCGACGTGGCGTCGTGCCCGACATTGCAATCGAAACGCCGCTGATCGAGACTGCCGATGATCCCGTTCTGACGAAGGCGATCGCGATCATCGAGCAACGGTCCGAACCATCCGCGTGGCGCACCGGCGAAAATTGAGCGCGGGTCGGGCA
Source organism: Wenzhouxiangellaceae bacterium (assembly GCA_035269245.1). GTDB lineage: Bacteria > Pseudomonadota > Gammaproteobacteria > Xanthomonadales > Wenzhouxiangellaceae. The sequence continues at coordinate 3,033 of DATFJJ010000172.1, forward strand.
GGCATCGGCGATGCCTGCCCGTTCGGCGCGTCACGCTGCCTCCGGCTTGCCGGTCGCTTATGCTTGCAGCTGACTCCCGCTCAAGGGCGCCCATGCCTTCGCTGCAACTCTTTGTCCTGATCGTCTACTTCGTCGGCCTTTTCGGGGTCGGCCTGTACGCCACGCGGTTCATCGGCAGCAATACCGATTTCCTGCTGGCCGGGCGGCGTTTGGGTCCCGCACTGGCTACCGCAACGCTGTGCGCGACGCATTTCGGCGGCGGGTTCGTGCTGGGCAGCGGTGAGTGGGGGTTCACGCATGGCATGACGGGGATCGCCTATGCCGCCGGCGTGGGCTTGTCCCTGATATTGCTGGGTTACGTCGCGGCGCGCAAG
>DATFJJ010000173.1:0-5352 GCA_035269245.1 Wenzhouxiangellaceae bacterium
GGGGTCAAGTACGCGCCCGGCCACGCGCAGGCCCATGTAGAGGGTCAGCCCGGAAAGCGCCACGCTCAGTGAAACGCGCCGCAGTTCGACCACGCGCCGCCAGGCGGCGGGCCGGCGCGCCAGCCAGAAACCGAACAGGAATACCGGAAAGTACATTGCGTGCTGGGCCCAGTCGTCGACCAGCGTCTTGGTGTCTCCATAGCGCGGCTCGAGAACGTTGAGTGCGAACAGCAGCCAGCCGACCGGCGCGAGCAGCAACAGGCCGCCCGCCAAGGTGCGCGGCGGCGCCGAGTGGACTGCGGCTATGGGTGTGCGCAATCTGCGCGCGAGCGCGAGCAACGGTACCAGCGCCATCGTGTAGGCCCACAGGTAAGCGAGGTACCAGAGATGGTTCCAGGTGATACCGAACTCGGCGCCGGCGAATTCGCCGGCCGGCCAGGGTCGCAGTTGCCAGTAACGCAGCAGGAAGGCACCGAAGCCGGCATCGAAGGCGCCGTTGGCGCTCGCTTCCACCCAGGCCTGAATCGGCACGACGGCGAGCATCCCGAATACCAGTGGCACCAGAAGCATCCGCGAACGCCGGCCGATCAGCCGGCCCGGCCGGTCGGCACTGCGACTCAGTCCCAGCGCCAGTCCCGACAACAGAAAGATGAGTTCCATGCGCCAGCGGTTGACGCCGACCATCGGCCATTGCAGCCAGGTCCACTGGTGCGGACTCTTGATGTGGAATCCCCAGTCATGCACGAACACCATGCCGACGTGATAGAGGATCAACAGGCCGAATGCGATGACCCGAAGGGCGTCGATATCGTGGCGGCGGGTGTCAATTGCGGTGGTCATCCGTTGCTCCGGCAGTCGGGTATCCGAGACGTGCAGTCTTCGGCCGATCTCACGACAGCGCAAGCGCAGGGGGACAAGGCGCCCGCTACCGGGGACGAAGCGGGGATCGGACGGGACGGAATGCGAGTAGGATTTGGACCATGAACTTCACCGCCGCCGATTTCCTGCGCTGGTACGCGCCCCGCAAGGCGAGCTTCGAGTGGGCCTTCTGGATCGTCACCCACGTTTTCAATGCCGTATTCAACAGCGCGGTAAGGGTGATGGAGCTGACCCCCGGTGCCGATGAGCCGGCCGCATGGGAGCCAGTGGTGTGGGAGTGCTCTAGCGCGCTGTCGATGCTGCTGCTGGTCTGGCCGGTGGTGTGGTTCACCCGTGCCTGGCCGTTCCGCTGGGACGGCGCGGCAAAGTGGCTTGGCGGTCACTTGGTGGCCAGCGTCGTGTATTCGATTGCGCACGTGCTGCTGATGGTGGCCATGCGCGAAGTCGCCTACGCGCTGGCTGGTGGTGATTATTCGTTCGGGCCCTGGGCCGAGGAACTGTTCTACGAATACCTCAAGGACGTCAGGTCCTACATCGGCGTGGTGTTCCTGATCGAAGGCTACCGTTTCGTGCTGCGCCGGCTAAGGGGCGAGGCGCGATGGCTGGACTCGAGCGACGATCGGCCCGAAGCGCAGGAGCGCCGGCCCGATCGTTTCCTGGTCAAGATGCTGGGGCGCGAGTTCCTGGTGCCGGCCTCAGGTATAGACCGGGCCCAGGCCGCCGGCAACTACGTCAATCTTGTCGTCGGTCGTCGGGAATATCCGCTCCGCAGTACCATGAAGGATCTGGTCGACCGGCTGGATCCGGCGATGTTCAGGCGAATCCATCGCAGCCACATCGTGCGCCTCGATCGCATTTCCGAGATCGAACCGCTGGAATCCGGTGACGCCCGCATCACGCTGGCCGACGGCACGGTACTGCCGTGCTCGCGCAACTACCGGTCGGAATTGTCCTGACCGCGTTCCTTCTTCAGCCGGTCCTTGGTGCGCCGGCCCTTCTTTTCCAGCATCGGCCTTAGCGCGCGGCCGATTCTCGGGAACAGGTAGCTGATCGTGGTCAGGTAGCCGCTGATGCGCGGCATGGGCTTGTCCAGCGTGGCGTTGTCGACCAGCATCACAATAGCTTCGGCGACCTGGTCGGCGGTGCTGATCGGCTGTGAAAACGTCAGGTCGGTGACGGTCTCGATATCTTCCATGATGAAGCCGGTATCGATCGGCCCGGGCGAGACGCTGGCGATCTTGATGTTGCCGCCGCGCAGTTCCTCGGCCAGCGCCAGACCGAACGCACGAAGCCCGAACTTGGTCGCCGAGTATGTGGCCGAGCCCGGCACCGGCGTACGGCCGGCCAGCGAGGCGACGTTGATCACCGCCGGGCGTTTCGACCGGCGCAGGTAAGGCATCGCTAGACGGGTGGCCATCAGCGGCGCCTTCAGGTTCACATCGATCATCCGGCCGATGTCTTCGGCCGACACCGACTCGACCTTTCCGCGTGCATGGAAGCCGGCGTTGTTGACCAGCACATCGACCGAGCCGAACACCTCGTCGGCGCGCGCCAGCAGTTTGCCGAATCCTGCGATGTCGGTCACGTCCAGCGGGGCCACCATCACCCGGTCGCCGATGTCCAGTTCCTCGGCCAGCGCGTCGAGCTTTTCCTGGCCGCGGGCGATGAGCACGAGGTTCGCGCCGCGACCGGCGAATGCGCGCGCCGTCGCCGCGCCCACGCCCTGGGATGCGCCGGTGATGATGACGGTGGTGCCGGTGAAGTCTGCGTTGCGGGTCATGGGTATCTGGCCGCGATTCGAATCAGCATGCACTATACGTCGGTCACAGCGCGCTTTGCCAGCGGCCCGCCGCGGGCGTAGAATTTCCTCAACCTCGTCTCCGGGAGCCGCCCATGCTTTCCAGAATTTTTCTTTCCTTCGTGGCCGTGTTGCTGGTGGCCAGCACACCGGCCGTGGCCGAGGATGCCACCGAGGCAGCCGAGTTCGATCCCGAGCTGGCCGCCGAGCTCGAGGCAGACAAGTTCGGCATGAGACGCTACGTGATGGCGTTTCTGAAATCCGGCCCGAACCGCCCGGAAGACCCGGAAAAAGCGCAAGCCCTGCAGCGCGCGCACCTGGAAAACATCCGCCGCATGGCCGAGGAAGGAAAACTGGTGCTGGCCGGGCCATTCATGGACAGAGGCGAGATTCGCGGCATTTACGTGTTCGCCGTCGACAGCGTGGAAGAAGCCGAGGCGCTTACCGCCACCGATCCGGCCGTGCAGGCCGGCAGCCTGGTGATGGAACTGCACCCCTGGTACGGCTCGGCGGCGCTGATGAAGGTCAACGACATCCACGCCAGGGTCGCCAAAGCCTCGCCTTGATGGCGGCCGGAATACCGAAGCCGAGGAGCGCCGGAACATGAAAACCTGCATTCTGCTGTTCGTGGCATTGCTGACCGGAACCGGGGCCGCGGCACCGGATGAGTCTTCGCAACGAATTGAGCTTTCCGATCTTGGCTGGCTGGAAGGCTGCTGGGAAGGCACGGGCTTCGGCAACCGGGTCGGCGAGTGCTGGATGTCGGCGCCCGCCGGGCGGCTGACCGGCATGTTCCAGATGATCGATGCCGCCGGCAGCCAGACCATGTCCGAGATCTTCGTCCTGGACCACTTTGAGGACGGCCCGGCGATCCGGCTGAAGCATTTCCATGCCGACCTTACGGGCTGGGAAGGCCGGGACGAGTTCCTCGTCTTTCCACTGCGCGAGACCGGCCCCGACTTCGCACGGTTCGACGGGTTGACCTATAGTCGTACCGAGGACGGCCGCCTGATCGTCGAGCTGATGGTCTCGCAGGGCGACGAGTCTTCGCTCCAGCGGCTGGAATTCGATCGGGTTCGCGACTGACGGGCTTGGCCCTTCGCCTCACATGAAAACCGAACCGCCGTACTACGCCGTGATCTTCACCTCGCACCTTTCCGAAGATACGGATGGCTACGATGACATGGCAGAACGTATGGAGGCACTGGCGTCGACCCAATCGGGCTTCCTCGGCATCGACAGCGCCCGAGGTCCGGACGGCCTCGGCATCACGGTTTCCTACTGGGCTTCGACCGAAGACATCGCACGCTGGCGAGAGAATCTCGAGCACCGCGTTGCACGGCACCAGGGCAATCGGCGCTGGTACGCGCACTACGATATCCGGATCGCGCGGGTCGAGCGCGCATATGCGGGTCCGGGTCGGGGCTGACGGCTGGTCCCGAACGGCCCGGGCGCGTATCATCGACCGGCGCAACCAACAACCCGATTAGTCGATATCTGACTGGTGTCGTGTCGTGTCTCGGTACTATGCTCGAGAAAATGGAACAGTCGCGCTGAAAGCCGCTGGGTCCCGGATCAGGTCCGGGACGACTAGCAAAAAGGGGAGGCTCCAGCCATGTCGCCCCGGGCCTGATCCGGGGTGACAAGCAAGAGGAACCTCCGAGCATGTCGCCCCGGACCTGATCCGGGGCCCAGCGACTTTTGCAGCGACCAGTGACACAACTCGAAATCTCTATCGAGACACGATGCCAGTCAGGAACCAATAAACGAAAACAAGACGGGGAAACGCCGTGAAACTCGTACTCAAGCTCATCGCCGGGATCGTCGCCGGTATTCTCGTCGGCCTGTTCGCGCCGGAATGGATCACCCGGCTGCTGGTCACGTTCAAGGTGCTGTTCGGCGAGTTGCTGTTCTTCACCGTGCCGCTGCTGATCCTGTTCTACATCACCAGCGGCATCGCCGGCCTGCCGCGCAATTCCGGCGCCCTGCTGGGCCGCACGCTGGCCACCGCTTACATCTCGACGATACTTGCGGGTCTGCTGGCGTTCTTCATCGCCACGCTCGTCGTGCCGATGCTGTCGGCTTCCGGCAGCGCGGCCGGCGAGGTTTCTCACGGCGTGCTCGAGCCCTACATCTCGCTGGAAATTCCACCGCTGCTGGGCATCATGACGGCGCTGGCCACGGCCTTCATCTTCGGCCTGGGGATCACCGCCACCAATGCCGACGTGCTCAAGAAGGTGTTCGACCAGGGCCGCGACGTGATCGAAAAGCTGCTGATCACGGTCATCATTCCGTTGCTGCCGTTCTACATCGCTGGCATCTTCGCCGACCTTGCGGCCGCCGGAACGGTGTTCGACACGCTCAAGACCTTCGGCGTGGTGCTGGCGCTGTCGGTGGGGCTGCACTGGGTCTGGATCAGCACGTTGTTCACCATCGCCGGCATGCGCGCCGGAAAATCGCCCGTGTCGCTGATCCGCAACATGCTGCCGGCCTACTTCACGGCGCTGGGTACGATGTCGAGCGCGGCGACCATTCCGGTCACGCTGCAGTCGGCGCGCAACAACAAGGTGCGCGAGCACATCGCCGACTTCACCGTGCCGCTGTGCGCCACGGTGCATCTTTCCGGATCCACCATCACCATCGTCTCGTGCGCCATCGCGGTGACCGTTCTTCAG
>DATFJJ010000174.1:0-13939 GCA_035269245.1 Wenzhouxiangellaceae bacterium
TCAGGTTGCCACCAGGTGCCGGAACCCAGGCGCCGGTGTCGCGCCTGGAGAACAAGCCGAGATTGCGTCCGGCCGGGCGGCCTCACACCGGCCGTAAACAAAAAACGCGGCCCGGGGCCGCGTTTTTCCAGATCGTCGAAAACTGACGGATCAGTGCGTCAACAAAGGCGCAATCACAAGACTGACGATGGCCATCACGTTGATGAGAATGTTCATCGACGGGCCGGAGGTGTCCTTGAGCGGATCGCCGACCGTGTCACCGACAACGTTGGCGTGATGCGTATCGGAGCCCTTGCCGCCGAAGTTGCCCTTTTCGACATACTTCTTGGCGTTGTCCCATGCGCCGCCGGCATTCGCCATGGTCAGCGCCAGCAGCACCGCTGCGACCAGTGCGCCGCCGAGCATGCCGCCCAGCGCTTCGGCGCCCAGGCCGAAGCCGACCACGACCGGGCCAAGCACGGCCAGGGCCGCCGGCAGCAGCATGCGCTTGATCGCCGACGTGGTTGCGATGTCCACGCAGCGCGCTGCGTCGGGCTTTGCGGTGCCTTCGAGCAGGCCGGGGATTTCCTTGAACTGGCGACGGATCTCCTTGATCATTTCGAACGCCGCATCGCCCACTGCGGTCATCGTGATCGACGCGACCACGAACGGGAACAGACCGCCGATGAACATGCCAATCAGTACAGTCGGGTTCGAGATCAGGAGCTCGAAGCCCACCACGTGAAGCTGCACCTCGGCGATGTAGGCGCTGATGATGGTCAGCGCGGCCAGCGCCGCGGCGCCGATCGCGAAGCCCTTGCCGATCGCGGCCGTCGTGTTGCCCAGCTCGTCCAGCGAATCGGTGATCTTGCGCGTATCTTCACCCAGCCCGGCCATTTCGGCGATGCCGCCGGCGTTGTCGGCTACGGGGCCGTAGGCGTCGATGGCCATGGTCATGCCGACCGTCGCCAGCATCGATACCGCCGCGATGCCGACGCCATAGAGACCTGCCTGCCAGTTTGCGATGAAGATCATCAGGCAGATGGTCAGGATGGGGACGACCACCGACAGCATGCCGGTGGCCAGGCCGGAAATGATGACCGTGGCCGGGCCGGTTTCGCCCGCCCGTGCGATTTCACGCACCGGCTTGCCGGCGGTGTAGTACTCGGTCGAAAGTCCGATCACGATGCCACCCAGCGCGCCGACCAGCGTGGCCAGCCATACGCCGGTGGCCACGTCGACGAAGCGGATCAGGAAAAACGCTGCAACGATGAATGCCACCGCGGCGAAGATGGTGCCAATGCGAAGCGCCACTTCGGGACTGCGCGAGACCGACATGCGAACCACCGCAATCGCGATGATGGAGCAGACCAGGCCGACTGACGCCAGCAGCAGCGGCAGACCCATCAGGGCAGCGCCCGGGCCCATGCCCGGCACGACGCCGTCCACGGCGGTGAGCTGGATCAGGCTCGTGGCCAGCGCGATCGTGGCAATCATGGAGCCGCAGTAGGATTCGAAGATGTCGGAACCCATGCCGGCCACGTCGCCGACATTGTCGCCAACGTTATCGGCAATCACGCCAGGGTTGCGGGGATCGTCTTCGGGAATACCGGCTTCGACCTTGCCCACAAGATCGGCGCCGACGTCGGCGGACTTGGTGAAGATGCCGCCGCCGACACGGTAGAACAACGCAACGACGCTGGCGCCCATGCCGAAGCCGTGGATGTTGTGCGCCGTCTGCGGGTCGGTGCCGAATACGAGGTACAGGCTGCCCAGGCCGAGCAGGCCGATCGAAGCCAGCACGAGGCCCATGACCGAACCGCCGTAGAACGCAACGCTCAGCGCCCGGTCGGTGCCGAAATTGTGTGCAGCGGTTGTCGTGCGCACGTTGGCCCGTGTTGCGGCGATCATGCCGAAGAATCCGGCGATGGTGGAACTGATGGCGCCGACCAGGAACGAGATCGCGGTCTGGATGCCGAGGCCGGAAAGGGCGAGCGCGACGAACAGCACCGCCACCGAAATGGCGATCATCAGCACTTCCCGGCGCATGAACGCCATGGCGCCTTCCTGGATCAGCTTGGCGATTTCAGCCGGCTTTCCTTCCATCACCGGGTAGCGCATCATCGCGCGATAGATGATGAAGGCGAAGATCAGGCCGACGATGCCCATCACCGGCGGTATTAAACTCTGGTCCATTGTGACTCCCTGCAGCTTGGTTTCTTGGATTGGAAAAAGATGGTCAGCATCAAGTCCGGCCGAGCTTTTGCGTCGCCGGTCCCGGATTTCGGTATTTCCCCGCGCTCCGGGAAATCCAGGGCCCGTTGAAAGCAGCCCTTCCTGACGCACGAAAGATAATCCGGCTATTTTAGCCGGATGACGCGCTCGACGGCAAACTTGTGCACAGCGGCTTGCCATACGAGATCCAGATGTCGGATGATGTGGCTATCCGACTCAAGAGCTGTCCATGACGCCCAGATCGCAAGCAAACGCCGTTACCTTGCCGCTCGCCGGCGGATTCCGCTTCGGGGACTGGGCCGTGGTGCCGGGGGAGAACCTGATTAGGCAGGGCGACCGCACGACTCGCCTCGAGCCCAAGGTGATGCGTCTGTTGCTGGCCCTGGTCGCGCGGCACGACCAGGTCTGCACCCGCGCCGAATTGCTTGATCAGCTCTGGCCCTCGCCCGAGACTACCGAGACTTCCCTGACCCGCGCGCTGAGCGAGCTGCGCCGGGCATTGGGCGATTCGCGCGACAAGGGACGCTACATCGAGACTATCCAGGGCGTCGGCTACAAGGCCAGCGCACCGCTGGCGCCGCTGGTGCCGAAGAAACCCGGTCCGCCCACCGACCAGTTCGGACAGCCGCTGGACAGCGCCGAGGAAGTCGTGACGCTGGCCGATTACCTGGTGGCGAGGCGCAACGCAAAGGACTTCTCGCACGCAATCGAACTGCTTGGCGAGTTTGCCGGCCACGATCCGAACCATGCCCAGGTGTTCGCAATGCTGGCTTACGCAGAACGCATAATTCCGCTGTACCGGGAAGAGCCGGTTGGTCTGCGCATCGCTCAGGCCCGCGAGCATGCGTTGGAGGCTTTGCGCCTGGATGGCGCAAACGGCCTGGCGTGGTCCGTGCTGGGTGGGCTGGCGCACGATCAGTGGCAATGGCGCGAGGCGTTGAAGCAGTTCGAACGCGCGGTTTCGTACTCGCCGTTCGACGCCAACGTGCTGCACGCCTATTCTGAACTGCTGTTGCACCTGGGCGAGCTGGAACGGGCGCTGGAATGTATCGAGCGTGCCTGCCGGATCAAGCCCGTTTCGGCGGGCGAGCGTCTGGTGCTGGCATGGGTGTTGCTGCATTTCGACGAGGCGCGCGCGCGTCAGGAACTGGCAATCGCCCGTCGGCTAGGCGCCGATACGGTTTTTACCGACAATCTCGAATGTCTCCTGAACAATCGCAGCGGCTGGAACGAGGCCGCACTCGGCCGGTGGCGGAAATTGAACGAAGCGCGACGCGACGACCCGCGGTGGATGTGGCCGGATTACTTTATGGAGGTGATCGGCAGCGAGGACTCTTCCGGAGCGCTCGGCAAAGCGGTTCGTCATCGGGTCGACTCCGGCGATCTGGACGCCGGGGTCGGCCTGTTTTTCCTCGCCAGCGCGGGTCCGTTGTCCGAGGCATTCGCGCTTGCCGAAAAAGCCGTTTCAGAGCGGCGGCTGTTCATTGTCGATCCTTGGCTGGAAGAGACCCGGCGATTCCGTGAAATGCCAGCGTTCGGTGCACTGCGCGAGCGGATCGGGCTGGACGGGGCTGTAATGGGCGTCGTCGACTGAACCACTTCCGGACCCAAGGACCCTAACAATTTCCGCACAATCGGTCCGACGCGGATATTTGCATCCGGCCGGTCCCTTAACAATTTTCTAGCATTACTCCTGAAACTTGGTTGGCTGCTTGGCTCGCCGCTGATTTATCCGATCGTAATCAAGAATCAGGAGTATCACAATGCAACTTCAGACAAGAAAAGTCCTGACCGAAGCCATAGGCATCGCACTTACTGGTCTGGCCGTTCTTACGCTTGCTTCCGGCACTGCGCTGGGCCAGCAGGAAGCTCCGGACAGCGAGGACGAAGAACGCGCGCAGCTGGAAAGCGTTCAGGTGACTGGCTCTCGCATCAGGCGTACAGATGTCGAAGGTCCGACGCCGATCCTGATCCTGGACCGCGAGGACTTCGAGAACCAGGGTTTCCTGACCGTCACCGACGTGCTCGACAGCCTGACCCAGAATACCGGCGGCACGCTCAGCCAGCAGTTCGTGTTCGGCTTTACGCCGGGCGCATCGGGCGTGAACCTGAGAGGCTTCGGCACCGGGCGCACACTGGTGTTGCTCGACGGTCGCCGGCTGCCGGTGTATCCGCTGGGCATCGGCGGGACCAGCAACTTCTTCGATCTGTCGTCGATCCCGACGGCGATCATCGAGCGGATCGAAGTGCTCACCGACGGCGCCTCGGCCATCTACGGCTCCGACGCCGTGGGGGGGGTGATCAACATCATTACGCGCAAGGATTTCGACGGCCTGACCACCCGGGCCCGCTACGGCGACACGTCCGACGGCGGCTACCAGACCGACCAGTACGAGGTGGTTGGCGGGGTGACCAACGGGACGACTTCTGCCTATCTGACCTTTCAGCATCTTTCCAACGAGCAGCTACTGTCGCGCCAGCGCGACTATGCGGCCTCGGATATCGCCGATCCGCTGGGGCGCAGCACCTACTCGACGTTCGGCTCGAACCTGGTCGAGATCGATCCGGCCACCGGCGGCATCATCGTCACCCCTGCCCCGGGCTGCGGCACGCCCGACGGACCGCTGAGGGGCGAGGGCATTGCACCCGGCACGCCGGGGTCGGGCGTGCTGTTCGGCGCCAGCCCCTGCGGCTTCAACCGCACCGAGTTCCGCCAGCTGTTTCCCGAGAACGACCGCAACACGCTTTCCGGCCGGGTCGATCACGCGCTGGAAAGCGGCATCAACCTGTTCGCCTTCGGCCGCTGGACCAAGAGCCAGACCAATACCCAGATCGAACCCTTCGCCTATGCCGGCACGGCGCTGTTCGGCGGCGCGTCGCCCAACCCGATCGTGCCCAACAACGGGGGCCTGGTGACCGGCCCGAACGGCGGCCCGGCGGTGTTCGTCCGGCGCCTGCTCGAGTTCGGCCCGCGCGCCAGCGACATCGAGACCGAGTCCTACGGCGCAACTCTCGGGGCCGAGGGCAGGGTCGGCAGCTGGGAGTGGGAAGCGGCCTATACGATCAACGTGCAGGAAGTGTTCAGCCAGCGAGACGGCTCGATCATCATCTCGGCGCTGGAAAGCCGGATCGACAACGGCCTGGACCTGTTCCAGCCGATCCCGCAGTCGGTGGTCGATGCGGTGAGCTTCACGCCGATCACCGACGCCGAATCCACCAACGATCTGTTCGACTTCCAGTTCAACGGGTTCCTGCCCTGGGATCTGCCGGGCGGCCCGATCGGGGTGGCCGGCGTGGCCGAGTTCGAGCAACAGGAGTTCTTCGACCGGCGCGACTCGATCACGCTCAGCGGCGATGCCAGCGACGGCGGTTCGTCGGGCGGGGGTTCGCGCGACCGGCTGGCCTTCGGTGCCGAGGTCTCGCTTCCGATACTCGAGACACTGGAAGTGAACCTGGCCGCACGCTGGGATGATTACGACGACGCCTCGGAGACCGGCAGCGCGATCTCGCCGAAGGTCTCGTTAGCCTGGCGGCCGATCGACAGCGTGCTGGTGCGCGGCAGCTGGGGCGAGACCTTCCGTGCGCCCGACCTGCAGCGGTTGTTCGGCTCCACCACCACCGCTTTCCAGACGGTCAACGACACCGTGGTCTGCCAGGCCCTTGGCGGGTCGGTCGGCTCGGCGCTGCCGCCGTCGGTGGTCAACGGCCCGAACAACCCCTACGGTGCCGGTTTCGACCCGTGCGTGCAGACGGTACAAAGCGTGCGCACGACCACCGGCGCGAATATCGCGCTGGAAGAAGAGGAAGGCGAGGCGATCAACATCGGTGCGGTGTGGAACATCACCGACGACCTGGCGCTGTCGGTCGATGCCTACCGGATGGAGCTCGAGCAGATCATCAATACGCCCACGGGTCAGTTCATTCTGAACCAGTGCGCGGCCGGCGAGCAGGCATTCTGCGGCTCCATCACGCGTGATGCGGCCGGCACGCTCAACGGCGGGGCGCTGTTCGCGGTTGCACGCAACCTGTCGCTGCAGGAGATCCAGGGCATCGACCTCTCCGCCAGCTACGCGATCAACGCCGGCCGGTTCGGGCGGTTCGACTTCAAGTCCGAGACGACCTGGGTCGACGAGCTGACCACGCAGTTCGACGACGACTCGCCCAAGACCACGGGGGTGGGCATCTTCTCGATTCCCGAGTGGCGGTCGAACTTCACCACCAACTGGAACCTGGGTGACCTCGGCGCCACGCTTCGCGCGACCTTCATCGGAGAAATGGGCGGGCTCAACTCGACCATCCCGCTGACCGACGCGGAGACCATCGACAGCCAGCTCACGTTCAACGGCCAGCTGCGCTACAACCTCGGCCACAGCACCGAGCTGCGCTTCGGCGTCAACAACATCACCGACCAGAAGCCGCCGACCGATCCGACCAACACGCAGTGGCCGTGGTTCATCAATGCCGGTGGCTTCTACACTCCGTTCGGTCGCGAGTTCTACGTCGAGTGGGTGCAGCACTGGCATTGAAACGCCGCACGACTGGTGACTCTCCCTAGCAGGAGTCTCTTGCTTGGCCCGCCTCCCCGGCGGGCCTCTTTTTGGCCTGCGGCATGGGAGACTGCTGACAACAACAGATAGAAGAACTCGACGCTGCAGGCGCCCGCACGCCCTGTTCCGCGTATCCGGCGATACCATGGGCGTTCTCGCCGAAATTTCACCTGCGAAACGCGCTGTCGACGGCAGCCGCCAGGCGCGAGGCCGCTTTTACATTCTGGCGGAAGAACAGCTCCGGCTCGATCAGTTCCAGTTCCATGACGCGCGGACCGGATTCCGAATCGACGAGATCGACGCGCGCATAGGCGACCTGGCCCGGTACTGCGGCGATGGCCTGTTCGGCGATCCGGATCTCGGTCGGCGTCGGGGCATGCTCGTGGACGGTGCCACCGTGGTCGTCCTGGACCCGGAACTCGCCGGCGGCCGCGATCTTTCGCACGGCGTGGGTGACTTCGCCGTCGATGACCACCAGCGATAATTCACCGTGTTCGATGATGGCGGGCATGAACGGTTGTACCAGCATGGCTTCTGCCGCCACCAGGCGTCGCCAGGTTGGCTCAAGCGCGGCTACGCCTTCGCGTGTAACCCGATAGGTTTCGCGCCCGGCGCCGGAAACCGCCGGCTTGATCACCGCCTCGGAAAAACCGGATCGATCAAGAAATCCGGCCAGTTCCGGCACGGGATCCTGCCGGTCGACCACGACGGTCGGGACCGTCGATACGCCGGCGGCATGCAGGTCGATCAAGTAGCGCTTGTCGCAGTTCCAGCGGATCACGTCGACCGGGTTGATCACCCGCGTGCACGCCTCGACCCGGTCCAGCCAGGCGCGGAATTCATCCAGTCGCTCGAAGTAATCCCAGGTCTGCCGGATGACGGTGGCGTCGAACCCTTGCCAGTCGATTGTTGCGTCGGCCCAATCCACGCGCGAAACCTCGAACCCTTTGGAACCAAGCGCCTCGGAAAGAATTCGATCCTCTTCGAGAATGTTGCGGATATAGGCATTCTGTGCAGGCGGATCGATCCAGCGGTGGTCGTTGACCAGTGCGACGTGCTTTTTCATTGTGCGGTGCGGGCCCGGGCGCTATCGGCAGCGAAGCGGCAATGTTAATGTGGAAGCGACCGGTAGTGGATGACGCGCGCCGGCCGGTGCCGATCAGGACACCGGCTCATGCCGCTGTCCGACTCATGCGAAAAGCAAGGAGCATCGACGATGAAAGTGATTTCAGTGCGCAGTCCAGGTGGCCTCGACAACCTGCAGGTACTCGACAAGGAAACGCCGGGCGAGCCCGGCCCGGGTGAAATCCGGGTCCGAATCCACGCCAGTTCGCTGAATTTCCACGACTATCTCGTGGCCAGCGGGTCGATCAAGACCGAGAACGGCCGCATTCCGATGTCCGACGGCGCCGGCGTGGTCGAGGCGGTCGGTGACGAGGTCGAGGCGTTTGCGGTCGGCGATCGTGTCGTTTCCACGTTCTTTCCCGACTGGCTGGACGGGCGCCCGCGGGTGGGGAATTTCCGGAAAACGCCGGGCGACGGCATAGACGGGTATGCGCGGGAACAGGTGGTGGCCAAGCCCCAATGCTTTACCCGCGTACCTGAAGGCTACAGCCATCAGGAGGCGGCGACCCTCACCACGGCCGGGCTGACGGCCTGGCGCGCCCTTGTGGTAAACGGTGTCCTGAAGCCGGGCGAAACCGTGCTTACGCTGGGCACGGGCGGTGTATCGATCTTTGCGCTGCAGTTCGCCAAGGCCATGGGCGCATCCGTGATTTCCACGTCGTCTTCGGACGAGAAGATCGAAAGGCTCAAGGCCCTGGGCGCCGATCACACCATCAATTACAAGTCAGAGCCCGAGTGGGGCAAGCGCGTACTCGAACTTACAGATGGCGTTGGCGCCGACCACGTCATCGAAGTCGGCGGGCCGGGCACCCTGCCGCAGTCGATCAACGCGGTGCGCATCGGCGGCCACATTTCATTGATTGGCGTGCTGACCGGCGGTGCCGGCGAGGTGCCGACGGCGAAACTCATGGCAAAGCAGGCGCGTTTGCAGGGGCTGATTGTCGGCAGCCGCGCCGACCAGCAGGATATGGTGCGCGCATTGGAGGTCATGCCCGTCAAACCGGAGATCGATCGCTGCTTTGCCTTCGACGACATTGCAGACGCATTCCGCCACGAGGAGGCCGGACGGCACTTCGGCAAGATCTGCCTGGAATTCTGATAGCCGGCCGGCGAAGCCGGTCCGCCATTTCCGTCTGGCTGACCGATTCTTGATATATTGGAAATCAGTGGGATTCGCAGTGAAATCCCGCCGGTCTGTCGATTATCGACGTCCGGTCGGAGCCATCAGGTTCGACCTTCTGCACCGGTGGGCACGACGGTGTTCTGGTCTACTGCCCGATATCGCCAGTCAATATGGGGCAGTTCGCTGGATGCAATATCCGGAGAACCGCTGTTTGTGCATTCACGCCACGGCAACCTCAGGAGGTCACGCATGCAGAAGATCCGCATTCCCGGCACTGAAATCGAAGTTTCCCGTGTAGCCCTTGGCACATGGGCCATCGGCGGCTGGATGTGGGGCGGCACCGAGGAAGAGCGATCGATCGCGACCATTCATGCAGCGCTCGACAAGGGGGTCGATCTTGTCGACACCGCGCCGGTCTACGGCTTCGGCACTTCGGAAAAAATAGTCGGCAAGGCTCTCGAGCAGTACGGCCATCGCGACAGGATTCATATCTCTACCAAGGTCGCGCTCGAATGGGAGGACGGCGATGTTTTTCGCAACGCTTCCCGCGACCGGATCATGCGCGAGGTCGAGGATTCCCTCAAGCGGCTTCGCACGGATTATCTCGACATATACCACGTGCACTGGCCCGACCCGACCCGCGCGATGGATGAAACGGCCAGGGCGATGCGGCAATTGCTCGATGATGGCGTGATCCGCGCCGTCGGCGTCAGCAACTTCACGCCCGATCAGATGAACCGGTTTAGGGAAGATTGCCCGATCCACGTGTGCCAGCCGCCCTACAACATCTTCGAGCGCTCGATCGAATCCGACATCAAGCCCTATTGCGAGCACAACGACATTGCCTTGATGACCTACGGCGTGCTGTGCCGGGGCATGCTGACCGGCAAGATGACCAGCGACAGCAAGTTCGAAGGCGACGACTTGCGCAACAACGACCCCAAATTCGCAAACCCCCGTTTCGCGCAATACCTGGAAGCCGTCGACAAGCTCCAGGCGCTGGCGCGCGAGCGTTTTGGCCGATCGCTGATCGATTTCAGCGTTAGGTGGGTGCTCGAGAAGAACGTGCCCATCGCAATCTGGGGTGGACGCAAGCCCGGGCAGATGGATCCGCTGGACGACGTGTTCGGTTGGTCGCTGGACGGCGCGGCACTGTCGGCCGTCGATTCCATACTGGCCGAAGCCGTCAAGGACCCGGTCGGACCTGAATTCATGGCACCGCCCACAGGGCTTGGCTGAGCGCGTGGCCGGGGAAACCAATCCACGGCGGGCGATATCGCGTCGTGTCGAGATTCATTTCGGTAAACGAAAACTCAACATGTGAGCGACGAACCCATGGGCAAAGACGGCAAGGCTGACTCCAACCGAAAGACCGTTGTCGTGATCGGTGCCGACGACCACAACCTGGAAATGATCCGGGCCATTCCCGAGGCCGATCAGTGGAATATCGAGCGCGTGCTCGAATGGGAGGACGTCCAGCCGGACCACGGCCGGATCGACTTCGACGATCTATATCGAACGGCGCGCGAGAAGATCGATGCGCTGGACGACTGCCCGGACGCGATCATCGGCTATCTCGATTTTCCGGTCACGTCGCTGGTGGCGCTGTTGACCCGCGACTATGGTCTGTCCGGCGCCTCGCCCGAAGCGGTTGCCTGCTGCGAGCACAAGTACTGGATGCGCGAGATCGAAGCCCGCGTGTTTCCCGATACCGCGCCGGAAGTGAGGGCGATCAACCCGTTTTCCACCCGCAAGGCGCGGGGCGAAGTGCCGCCGTTTCCGTTCTGGTTAAAGCCGGTCAAGGCGCACTCCTCGGTCCTCGGCTTCATGATCGAAGAGGACGAGGATCTCGATCGGGCGTTGCACGCGTGTCGCCAGAAGCTCCATTTCTTCGGCGAACCTTTCAACGACTTTCTGGCGCATCTCGAGAAGCCCGGCGGATCGGCCGAGGTGGGCGGGAACTACGCCGTGGCGGAGGAACTGGTTTCGGCCAAGCGCCAGTTCACGCTGGAAGGGTACGTCTGGCAGGGCGAGGTCACGATCTACGGCGCGGTCGACTCGATTCGCACCGGCGAGCACAGCTCAAGCTTTTCGCGTTACCAGTATCCGGCCCGGCTACCGGATCGAATCCTGGACAAGGCGACGGAGATGACGGAGAAAATTCTCGACGCATTCGGCTACGACGGTTCGCCGTTCAACATCGAGTTCTTCTGGAATCCGGATACCGATGGCTTGAGAATCCTGGAAGTCAATCCCCGCATTTCGAAGTCGCATTCACCCTTGTTCAAGATGGTCGACGGGGTCAGCCACCACAAGATCGCGATCGATCTGTCGCTGGGCAGACAGCCCGAAATGCCGCATCGACAGGGCGACGACGAGATCGCGGCGAAGTTCATGTGGCGTTCCGTGGAAGCAGACGGCATCGTCAAGCGGATTCCCGATGAAGAGGAAATTTCCGATCTTCAGCAGCTGTTGCCCGATCTCGACCTGACGATCCTGGTGGAAAAGGAACAACGGCTCTCGTCGATGTTCTACCAGGACAGCTACAGCTATGAACTGGCAGTGATCTTCCTGGGCGGCGATTCGGAGGAAATGCTGGAAGATGCCTACCAGATGTGTATCGACTGTCTTTCCATTCACCTCAAGCCGCTGCCCGAATCGGCGTGAACCACATGCGCCTGGCCGCGTCGATGAACGCGCCCTGCGTACCGTCCGGTCCGAAGTACACCGGTCGTGCTCGGCCGAAAACTTCCCCGGTACGGTCGACTGATAAGATCGGCTGATGGAAATCGATTCACTGCAGTGGGCGTATCGACTGGCGGTTGCCGTCGCCATCGGCCTGCTGACTGGTATCGAGCGCGGCTGGAAAGGGCGCGAGGCCGAGGAAGGCGAACGCGAAATCGGCCTGAGAACGCTTGCTCTGTTGGGGCTGGTCGGCGGCCTCGCCGGGTTGCTGGGAAACGAGTTCGGCGGATTGCTGATCGGACTGATGTTCATCGGCCTGTCGATCCTGCTCGGCCTGGTCTATCGGATCAAGGCCGACCAGCGCGATGACATAGGGCTGACCACCGAAATCGCCGCGCTGGCAACGTTCCTGCTCGCCGTGCTTTCGGGCCTGGGTCATCTGGCGATTGCATCGGCCGGCGCCGTGGTCATGGTCATCCTGCTTGGCCACAAGGGGCGGCTGCACGGCTGGCTGCGTGCGCTGAAGCGTGAGGAGCTGACCGCCGGCTTCAAGCTGCTGCTGATCTCCGTGGTCCTGCTGCCGCTGCTTCCCGACCGCGGCTTCGGCCCGTGGCAGGCGCTCAATCCATACACCATCTGGTGGATGGTGGTGCTGATCGCGGCCATTTCCTTTGCCGGCTATTTCGCCATACGTATCGCCGGTGCGCGGGCCGGCACCCTGTTCACAGCGGTCTTCGGCGGGCTTGCGTCTTCGACCGCGACCACGCTGAACCTGGCGCGTCTTGCACGCAAAAAGCGTGGTGGCGTGCGCTTGCTGGCCGGTGGCATTCTGCTGGCGTGCGGCACGATGTTTCCGAGAATGGTGCTGGTGGCGACGATCGTTCATGCACCGCTTTTCGTGCCCTTGCTCTGGCCGGCGCTGGCGATGGCGTTGCTTACTTACGGTCCTGCGCTGTGGCTGCTGCGAAAGCCGCATGATGCGGATGAGACTGAAGACCTTTTGCCGGGAAATCCGCTGGAGTTGACTTCGGCGTTGTCGTTCGGGGCGCTGCTTGCACTGGTCATGCTGCTGGGCAAGGCGCTGATCGAATGGGCTGGTGACGCCGGTGTCTATGCATTGGCCGCGGCTTCCGGCATCGCCGACGTCGATGCGATTACGCTCTCGCTTTCCAGCATGAGCGGTGAAGAACTTGCCGGGCGTACGGTGGCCTTGGCCATCGTGATCGCTGCATCGGTGAATTCGCTGGCCAAGGCCATCATGGCTGGCCTGATAGGCGGGCGGGAGTTGGGCGCAAGCGTGGGCCTGCCGCTTGGCGTTGCTGTAGCGGCAGGCCTCGTGGTGGTGGTACTTCTATGAAACCGGCCGCGGCGCCGCGAGTTGCGCGGCTGCCTTTTGCCTGCGGTTTATGCCGCGGGTTTTTTGGACCCGATCCGGAATGCATGGCAGCTTTGTCGGGCCGCCCGGTCAGCGTTGGCAGTTAGGACACCAGACCGTGCTGCGTTGACCGATCACGGCGCCTTTGAGCGCGCGGCCGCAGGTCGGGCAGGGTTGGCCGGCTTTGCCGTAGACCTTGAGTTCCTGGCCGAAATAGCCCGGCGTGCCGTCGCCCACGGTGAAGTCGCGCAGGCTCGTGCCGCCGACCTCGATCGCCCGGCTGAGCGTTCGACGAATTGTGCCGGCCAACTGTCCGTAGCGCGCACGGCTCACCCGGCCGGCGGCGCGCCGCGGGTGAATGCCGGCGGCAAACAGCGCTTCGGCTGCATAGATGTTGCCAACGCCCACCACGACCGCGCCGTCCATGATGAACTGTTTGACCGAGCCGCGTCGACCGCGGCTTCTTCGCCAGAGCCAGTCGCCGTTGAAGGCGGCCTCCAGCGGTTCGGGCCCCAGTTCCGCCAGCCGCGGGTGTCTTTCGGGATCGCTTCCGGGTTGCCAGAGCACGGCGCCGAATCTGCGCGGGTCGGTATAGCGAATGATCCGTCCGCCGCGTATTTCTACATCCAGATGGTCGTGCCTGGCAGCCACTGCAGGTTGTTCCCAGGCCCGAAACGATCCGGACATGCCGAGGTGCCAGAGCAGGCTGCCATGGTCGAAGCGCCAGATCAGCCATTTCGCTCGCCGCTGAAGCGACAGCACCTTGTGGCCGGGGAGCTGCTCGAATTCATCGGCAACCGGCCAACGCAGCTGTCTCTGGCGGATCTGGACGCGCTCGATCCAGCATTGCTCGACCAGCGGCGCCAGACC
>DATFJJ010000175.1:0-6269 GCA_035269245.1 Wenzhouxiangellaceae bacterium
CACCAGGCCCACGCCGGCCTCGACAAGGCCCATGTAGCTTTCCAGGTGCGCGACGCGGGTCGCGGCGTGCATGGCCAGCTCCAGTCCGCCGCCGAGCGCCAGGCCGCGGACGGCCGCCACGCTGGGGATCGCGCTGTATCGCAGCCGCAGGTTGGCGGCCTGGAAGCCGGCGACCAGATCACGGACGCTGTCGTAGTCACCCTTCTGGATGGCCTCGCCGACTGCCTTCAGGTTGGCGCCGGCCGAGAACGGGCCGTTGGGCTGCCAGATGACGATCCCTGCGAATTCACGCTCGGCGCGCTCGATGGCATCAGACAGGCCGTCGATCACGCCGGTATCGATGACGTTCATCTTCGACTTGTGCGACACGATCAGGACGTCATCGGTCAGGGTCCACAGCCGGGCGCCCGGAAGATCGGCGATGGTGGTGCCATTGTCGGTGCGTTCGCCAACCAGCCGTGGCGGCTGCATCTGGCGGTCGTAAACGTTTAGATCCGGTCGGGGCGATGTGCCGCCGTCGCCGGTCACCGAACCGCTTTCGGCGTGCGCGGCGGAGACATCGTCGACCCAGCCGGGGAGGGCGGCGTCGGCGAGTGCCGTGCCGTTTTCGATATCGCGCCGGATCAGCGCGGCCACGTCGTTCCAGCCGGCTGCCTGCCAGATTTCGAACGGACCCTGCTTCCACCCGTAGCCCCATTGCATGGCCAGGTCGATTTCACGTGCTGATTCGGCAATCTCGGCCAGGTGGAACGCGCAGTACTGGAACAGGTCGCGATGGATTGCCCAGAGAAATTCGAGTTCGGGCCGGTCCGAGGCGGCGAGGGCGGCCATCTTCTCGGCCGGGTCCCGGATGCCCAGTACCTTCTTGACTTCGTCGTCCAGGCCATAGTCGGTATCGCGGTACTCTTCCGCTTCGGGATCGAGCACGCGGATGGCCTTGCCTTCCTTGCGGAATACCCCGGCACCCGATTTCTGCCCCAGCGCGCCGTTGTCGACCAGCTGCTGCATCCACGACGGCACCTTGTAGTAAGCATGCCAGGGATCGTCTTCGAGCTTGCTCTGCATGGTCGAAATGACATTGGCCAGTGTATCCAGGCCGACCACGTCGGCGAGCCTGAACGTGGCCGACTTGGGCCTGCCGATGGCCGGACCGGTCAGCGCGTCTACGGTATCGAAGCCCAGTCCGAGGCGTTCGGCGTGGTGGACGGTTGAGAGAATGGAAAACGTTCCGACCCGATTGGCGATGAAGTTGGGGGTGTCCATCGCGCGCACCACGCCCTTGCCCAGCGTCCGGGTCATGAAGGCTTCGAGCTGGTCCATGACTGCCGGATCGGTACCGCCGTGCGGAATCAGCTCGACCAGGTGCATGTAGCGTGGCGGGTTGAAGAAATGCACGCCGCAGAAGCGGGCCCGGTTCTTTTCCGGCAGCACGCTGGCCAGTTCGGTGATCGACAGCCCCGAGGTGTTGGAGGCGAAGATGGCATCGGGCTTGATATGCTGTTCGATCTTGTCGTACAGCGATTTCTTGATGTCGATGCGCTCGGCGACCGCTTCGATGATGAAGTCGCAGTCGGCAAGCTTTGCCGCATCGTCATCGAAATTCGCCGGATGCAGGAATTCGATCAGATCGTTGTCGGCCAGCGGCGGCGGCTTGAGCTTGGTCAGGCGACCGATGGCGCCCTTGACCATATCGTTTCGTCCGCCTTCCTTCGCTGGCAGGTCGAACAATCGTACCGGGATACCGGCGGCGGTCAAATACGCCGCGATCTGCGCGCCCATGACGCCGGCGCCCAGCACCGCTGCTTTTCTGACGATGAATCTGTTGTTGGACATGGTTGTCGTATTCCTGTTATGCATTCAAGTTTTATTCGATTAAAAAAATCTTTAACCACGAAGGGCACGAAGAACACGAAGGGAAAGCGTTCGGTCATTCGACGTCTTGACTTTGCATGAATCGTTTATGGGCCGCATCTCGAGGTCCCAGATATCGCCTGCGGCGATTCCGGGATGACGGTGTTTGTACGCTTCCGCGATTCCGGGATGACGGTTGCTCTCCATTGTCTATTGGTCTTTATTTCGCGCCTTTCTTCTCGCTTCTCTTCGTGTTCTTCGTGCCCTTCGTGGTTAGTGTGTTTGTTTTGCCTTTTAATGGTTGCCGACGGCCGCCGTGTGACGGGGCCTCAACTGGCCTTGGCCAACGGCGATTCAGCCTCGCCGAACTGAGAGTGCGTGATCGCATCGTGGTCGAACTCATCGACCGCAATGAGCTCGGCCGAAAGACGCTGTGCCTCTGTCAGCAGCCTGGCCTGCTCCTCGTTGATGAGTCCGGCCTCGACCGCCCTGGCCGCCAGCTTGTCGACGTTGACCGGGGTAGGCTGGCGCTTCATGCCGTTGACCACGATGCGTTCGGCTTCCTCCGCCGCGAGCGCGGCGTCGAAAGCCTTGAGCGCGACCGCAGCACCGACACCCTCGGTGGGCTGGTAGATGCCGTGCGTCAGACGATCACGCGTCGCGTTATGGCTCATCATCATCATTGCGATCTCGTGACCGGCACGGTCATCGGATTCGGCGTGCACGCGGCCGAACGGGAAGCAGATGCGCTTGAGCAGCCAGCCGACCGCCCCGGCCGGGAAGTTGGCGAGTACGCCGTGCAAGGCCTCCTCGACGCGGTGCAAGCTGTCGTTGACACCCCAGTCTACCAATGGCAGATCGTCTTCCGGCCGACCGTCGTCCTCGAAGCGTTTGAGCGTTGCCGAAGCAATGTAGAGATGGCTGAGCGCGTCGGCAAATCTGCCCGACAATTTCTCGGCGAACTTGAACTTGCCGCCTAGAATCAGCAAGGTGGTGTCGGCAATGAGCGTGAAATTGGCGCTCAGCCGGTTGATGCGCCGATAGTGGCGCGCTACCGGCCCGGCGACCGGCGAATGGCTGATTCGCCCGGCGGTGAGGCCGAGCGCGAGGGAACGCACGCCGTTGCCGATGGTGTAGCCGATGTGACCGAAGAATGCATGGTCGAACTTCCGCCGTGCGTCCGGTGACTGGCTGGTGGCGGCGGTCATCTCCTTGAGCAACCATGGATGGCAGCGAATCGCGCCCTGGCCGAAGATGATCATCGAACGGGTCAGTATGTTTGCACCTTCGACCGTGATGGCCACCGGAACAGATTGGTAGACAAGCCCGATGTAATTGCGGGGCCCCATGATGATGGCCTTGCCGCCGTGGATATCCATCGAATCGATCGTGATTCGGCGATACGCCTCGGTCAGATTGGCTTTGAGGATGGCCGAGAGGACGGCAGGCTTTTCGCCCTGATCAAGTGATACAAGCGTCATTCGGTGGGCAGCATCCATCCGGTAGGTTTCACCGGCGATTCGCGCAAGCGGCTCCTGGATGCCCTCGAAATTTCCGATCGGCTGCTTGAACTGGTAGCGGACCCGGGCATAGGCGCCGGTAACCGCGCTTAGCATCTTGCCCGAGGCGACCGAGAGCGCCGGCAGCGAAATGGCGCGGCCGGCCGACAGGCAGTGCATCAGCATTATCCAGCCCTGGCCGACGCGCTCCTGACCACCGATGATCCAATCCATGGGAATGAAGACGTCGGTGCCTCGGGTCGGGCCATTCATGAAGGGTGCGCCGCCGGGAATATGGCGCTTGCCGTTTTCCACGCCCGGCGTATCGGCCGGGATCAGCGCACAGGTAATTCCCAGATCCTCCTTGTCGCCCAGCAGGCCGTCCGGGTCGAACGCCTTGAACGCCAGACCGACGAGCGTCGCCACCGGTGCAAGCGTGATGTAGCGCTTGTCCCAGGACACTCTCAGGCCGAGCACTTCCTCGCCCTTGTAGGTGCCCTTGCAGACGATGCCCTTGTCGGGCATGGATGCCGCGTCCGAACCGGCCAGCGGCGAGGTGAGCGCGAAGCACGGGATTTCCTCGCCCGAAGCGAGGCGCGGCAGATAATGGTTCTTTTGCGCCTCTGTGCCGAAATTGTGCAGCAACTCCCCGGGGCCCAGCGAATTGGGCACCATCACCGTCGTGGCGGCCGATGAATTGCGCGAGGCGATCTTGGTGACCACGGCCCCGTTACCCTGGGCCGAAAAATCGAGCCCGCCGTACTCCTTCGGAATGATCATGCTGAAGAAGCGATGTTCCTTGAGGTGTGCCCAGACCTCGGATGGAAGGTCCTGGTCGTTGTAGATCTGCCAGTCGTCGAGCATCCGGCAAAGCTCCTCGACCGGACCGTCGAGAAATGCCTGCTCTTCGTCGCTCAACGAAGGTGCCGGGTGCTTCATCAGATTCTTCCATTTCGGACGGCCCGAGAAGATTTCCGCATCCCACCAGGTGGTGCCGGATTCCAGCGCTTCGCGCTCGGTATCCGACATTGCGGGCAGTACCTTGCGGAACCAGTCGAAAAGGCGATTGGTGACCAGCGCCCGACGCAGCGGCGGGATGGCGGCAACGATCAGCGGTAGTGCAATGAGGGTCGCCAGGACGCCGACTGCAGGGTGCAGCGAGGCCCAGAAGGCGCCGACGGCGACAGTCGTCGCCAATAATGCGGCAAGCCACGCGGGTGCGGCAAAGTACGCCAGCACGAGCGGCAAGAGAAGTACCAGGATGATGGCAGCGGTGGTCATGCGATGTTCTCCTTGAGCGAATTCTGTGGGACTTCGGCCAGCGCGGAATCTCGCAGGCCGGCGCAGCCGAAGCGGATCAGCGCGCGCGCCGTTTCCTCGACCTGGCCGTCGGTGGTTTCGGCCATGGTGTAGGTGAGCGCACCGATAAGAAAATCCAGTTGTTGTCGAAGGTTGTCGGGCGAAGTGCCGAGTGCCCGGCTCACCGCGTCGGCGAAGGCGCGCATCACGTGGGAATACTGTCGGGCGATGGTGCCGTGCAGCTGGGTTGCGTGCTCGGCCCAGGCACGCATCAGCAGCCGCATGAAGCGACCGCCGTCGCCGGCGCTCTGGGTGCTCAGCAACAAGGCGGGATAGATGAACGCGCCGAGAACGTTCTCCAGGTCGGGCGGGTCGGATGCGTCGAGCACCGACTGCAATCGCGCCAGCCGCTCGCTGTTCAGTTCGTCCAGCCGCCGCTGGAACACGGCCAGGATCAATGCGTCCTTGGAGCCGTGGTGATAGTTGACCGCGGCCAGGTTCGCCCGCGCTTCCCGGGTGATCTGCCGCAGCGTCGTGGCGTGAAAGCCCTGATCTGCAAACAGCTGTTCCGCGGTGTCGAGAATGCGCTGGCGGGTCGAGTCTGTCATGCGGCTCCTGGAGCGAAAAAGCGGATTTGTGAATCTGGATCCGTAGCGAACTGTGACACAAGATTGAAACAAAGGTTTCAAACGACTGTTTGAATCCTAGCACCGGTCAGCGAGGAAAATCAATACGCGCGGCCCGCCCCCGGGTCTGTGCGCGTATTCTCACGTTTTGAGAAACCGCACCCGCACCCTCACCGCATGGCGCTGTTCACATCCGTATCCGATTTCGACTGCTGGTTTCAGGCTGCCATAGGCCGGCCGACTGCGATCCAGCGGGCAGCCTGGCCGCCGCTGCGACAGGGTGGACACGCGCTGCTGGTGGCCTCTACCGGGCAGGGCAAGAGCCTGGCCGCCTGGCGCCCGCTCGTCGAACGGCTGGTGGCGGAACGCGCCGCCGGAAGGGGTGCCCGGGCGCTTCATATTGCCCCTCTCAAGGCACTTGCGCGGGACATGACCTGCAATCTGAAGCCGCTTTTGGAATGTGCCGGGCAATTGCGCGGAATGCCGGTGGAAATCGCGCTTCGCTGCGGCGATACCACGTCCATCGAACGTGCAAGGCAGCGCTATAGCCCGCCGGACATTCTTTCGACCACGCCCGAATCGCTGTTCGTCCTGTTGGGGAGTGCCGGCGGCAGGCGCCTCTTGAGAACGGTCGAAGCCGTGGTGGTCGACGAGCTGCATGCGCTCGTCGGTTCGAAACGCGGCGCGCATCTGGCGCTATCCCTGGCCCGGCTGGATCGCGTTGCGCGGAGACCGGTCCAGCGGATCGGTCTTTCGGCCACTGCGCGTCCGACCTCTGCGCTGGCCAGGTTCCTGGGTGGCGGGGCCGATTGCGACGTGATCGAACCCGAGCGCGCGGTACATGTCGAGCTGCAAGTCGAACTGCCTTCGATCCCCCTGGGTGCGTTTCCCAACCACGGGCACTGGCAGCAGATCCATGAGCGGATCGTCGCGCTGAGCACCACGTCGGGACAATCCGGAAGGACGAGCCGTTCCCTGCTGGTCTTCTGCCAGA
>DATFJJ010000176.1:0-3079 GCA_035269245.1 Wenzhouxiangellaceae bacterium
CAGTACCAGGCCGAAGCCGGAGGAGCGCAAAAAGCCGATGCACTGCTACAGCACCTCGCTGGTCGCCAGGTGCTCTCGGCGGGTGGCCATGGAGCGCATGTAGACACGCTCGGAACGCAGCGTGTTCATCCGGATTCGGTCGCCAAGCAGCGCGCCGCCGGTGCGCCGGCGGGTCGGATCGACGGCCAGGATCGCGATCTTGATTTCGGGGAAATAGTGCAGGAACCGATTGACCAGCTCGTCGGTCACCGATGACTTGCCGGCGCCGCCCGTGCCGGTCAGACCGACCACGGGCACTCGGGCGTCCGATACCGTGTCCTTTTGAAGCCGAGCCACTTCGTGCTCCGACAACGAGCCGTTTTCGATGGCACTCAACGCCTGCGCAATATCGCCGTATTCCGATGTCTTGTCGGCAGCCGGTAAACCGGAATCCGCAACCGTGCGGGTCGCGCGCGCCCTTCGCGTGCGATCTACGAGGTCCTCGATCATTTCCTTGAGACCCATCTGCATGCCGTCGTCCGGATGGTAGATGCGCTCCACCCCGGCTTCGTGCAGCGCCCGGATCTCCTCCGGCGTGATGGTGCCGCCTCCGCCACCGAAAACCCGGATGTGCGAGGCGCCGCGCTCAGCCAGCATTTCGACCATATATCGAAAGAACTCGTTGTGTCCGCCCTGGTATGAACTGACCGCGATCCCGTCGGCGTCCTCCTGGATCGCTGCATCGACGATGTCGCGAACCGAGCGATTGTGGCCCAGGTGAACCACCTCGCAGCCCTCGCCCTGGATCAGTCGGCGCATGATGTTGATCGCCGCGTCGTGGCCGTCGAACAGGCTCGCGGCCGTCACGAAGCGCAGCGGCTGCTCGGTGCTACGGGTCTGGCTGGACAATTGTTCTGCGGTCTGGCTCATGGCGAAAAATCCGGTCGATTCTCGGGTCAGTCGTTCATTTTAACCGCTATCGGTCGTTGGAGCCGTCGTGCCGCGACCCGCATCGCGGGGCGGGTTCCGCGGTAAATTCAGCCCCGCGGGGCCGGGTAGCCGACAAAATTATTGATCAGGATCATCTGGAACTGGAAATCACTTCGATTTAGAGCGATAATGATCCCCATGCATGACACTCAAACCAAAATGCCCGAGCGCACCGCCCTGGACGCCATGCCGGTTGCGGAAATGGCGCGCCACGCCGAGGACGCGGCCCAGTTTCTGAAGCTGATGGCGAATCCGCACCGCCTGATGGTTCTTTGCCACCTGCTCGATGCCGAGATGTCGGTGTCGGAAATCAACGAGCACCTGCCGCTGTCTCAATCGGCGCTGTCCCAGCATCTGGCGGTTCTGCGCAACAGCGGCATGGTCCGGACCCGAAGGGAGCAGCAGACGATTTATTACTCGTTGGCCAACGACGGGGTGCACGCCATCATTGCCGAACTCTACCAGCAGTTCTGCGCGCCGCACGTCAACGATTCACCCTGAGTTTTTCGACTGTCCGCATCATCTCCACGCAAACAGGACAGGCTCGAGC
Source organism: Wenzhouxiangellaceae bacterium (assembly GCA_035269245.1). GTDB lineage: Bacteria > Pseudomonadota > Gammaproteobacteria > Xanthomonadales > Wenzhouxiangellaceae. The sequence continues at coordinate 1,520 of DATFJJ010000176.1, forward strand.
GAGGCTTCACTGACCGACGAACAAGCGTCTCACACGCAGACGCCCGCCACCGTCGACGGTACCGATGCCCATGAATCCCCCAGACGAGTAGATGCGAACTTGCTCGGCCGCCGCAAAATCCGTCTCGACGACTTTGCCGTGACCGATATCGGTTGCATCCGCGGCGTCCAGGGTCACTCGAGGCAGTGCGGCCAATGCAGCATCCGGCGTCAATAGCAGGGCTCGCGCTTCGGCAGGCTCCATGTCCTCAAGCCGCTCCAGCGACACCGCGTCGGAGACCGAGAAAGGCCCACTGAATTCCCTTCGCAGCCCGCTCAGGTGGGCACCGCAGCCCAGTCGTTCGCCGACATCCATCGCAATCGAGCGGATATAAGTGCCTTTGCTGCAGTTCACGCGCAGCGTCAGGTTCGGCAAGTCGAATCCAAGCACGTCGAGACGGTGGATCGTCACGCGCCTGGGTTTGCGCTCCACTTCGATACCGGCGCGCGCCAGATCGTGTAAACGGCGGCCCTTGTGCTTGAGGGCGGAGTACATCGGCGGCACCTGGTCGATGGGCCCGCGGAAGTCGTCCAGCACATCTTCGAGCGCCGCCCGGTCGAGCTCCGGCACCTCGCGTCGCTCGATCACCTCACCCTCGGCATCACCGGAGGCCGTAGTCTGCCCGAGCGTCACCTGGGCGACGTAGCCTTTGTCGGCATCGAGAAGAAAAGCCGACACCTTGGTCGCCTGGCCGAAGCACAGCGGCAACAGGCCGGTCGCGAGCGGATCCAGTGCGCCGGTATGCCCGGCCTTGCGGATGCCGAGCACGCGCTTGGCGCGTGACAACGCAGCGTTGGACGTCAAGCCGAGCGGCTTGTCGAGAAGCAGAATGCCATCGGTATTTTCGGACTTGGTGGAAGTCATTTCAAATTCATTTCAACCACGAAGGCCGCGAAGAACACGAAGAAAAGCCCATCTCGTACCGGGAAGTTCCGGCCCGACCCTTCTGGCGCGTGGCACTTCGCGGTTCTGAGAGGATTTCGGTCACCCCAGGCTTCGGCAAGTGTCGGGGCAACCCGGTTTTACCTTCGTGTTCTTCGTGCCCTTCGTGGTTCAGCTTTTTTTGGGTGGTTAACGGCAAAGCCCGGGTTTCAGTCCCGGCGCTTTTTTGCCGCTGCGAGCAGTTGCTCGATGCGCTGACCGGATTCGCTGGCAGTGTCGTGGATGAATTTCAGCGTGGGCACGATTCTCAGCCTAACCCGGCCGGCCAGTTGGTGGCGGATCTGGCCGGTTGCGTCGCCGAGCATCCGCATTACCTCGGATGCCTTGTCGATTTCCAGCACCGAGATGTAGACCTGGGCGTGCGAAAGATCTCGCGACACTTCTACGTCGGTCAGACTGATCAGCGACGGCAATTCCGGTTCGACCTCGGCCCGGAGAATGTCCGCCAGCTCGCGGCGCAGCAGGCCGGCAACGCGCTCGGGACGGCCGCTCACGATTCCAGTGTACGGGCGACTTCGTAGCGCTCGAAGCACTCGATCTGGTCGCCCGGCTTAACGTCGTTGTATTGTTTGACGCCGA
>DATFJJ010000177.1:0-3619 GCA_035269245.1 Wenzhouxiangellaceae bacterium
CGCGGCGGCCGACATGCTTTCGGCGAACCCAGCGGTGATTCCGCGCAACCATCGCGTCGAGCAGGCCATCCGCGCGGCCGAGGATCGCAACGATTTCTCGGTCTTCGACCGGCTCCGGTCGGCCTGGCGTCGCCCGTACGATCCGGCGCCCGAAGACGCCGACCTGATGCGCCCGGCCGCGTCCGACGAGCGGGTCCTGAAAACGTTCTGCGGCACCTGATGCGGGCGCTTTTCGGCCTGGCGCGTTCGCTGTGGCTGTACCGGCGGCCCGGGCGGCAACGCGGCCTGCGCCGGTTATACGCACCGTTCGTCGGCCCTGGCGACCTGGTGTTCGACATCGGCGCTCATGTCGGCGACCGAAGCCTTGCGTTTGCGTCGCTAGGGGGCCGCGTTGTCGCCGTCGAACCGCAGCCGATGCTGGCGGCATGGCTGCGCAGGAATCTTGCAGCAAAACAGCGGATCGAGGTGCTTGAACAAGCCGTGGGCGCCGAATCGGGAAAGGGCGAACTGCAGGTGAGCCGGGCCACGCCGACCGTGTCGTCGATGAACGCGCGCTGGACGCGTGATATCGGGACGCGTAATCCGGGTTTTGCCGGGGTGCGCTGGGAGGGTCGCCTCGAAGTGCGGGTGACCACGCTGGACCGAATGATCGAAACCCATGGCCGGCCGCGCTTTTGCAAGATCGATGTCGAGGGCCACGAGGCCGACGTGCTGGCCGGTCTCAGCCAACCGCTGGAAGCGGTCTCGGTGGAGTTCGTCGCCGGTGCGCTGGACGTGGCACAGGCCTGCGTGGATCGCCTTGAGCGGCTTGGCGACTATCGATTCAACTGGGTCATGGGTGAAAAGAGGGAATTCCAGTGGAATGAATGGCGACGCGCCGACGACGTTCGGGATTGGCTGGCGTGCGCCGCCGACGGCGTCGCATCGGGCGATCTGTATGCGCGGCTGGCAAGCGAAAAAAACTGAAAGAAGCTGGGCTCTTCGTGCGACCGCTTTCGGCCGATACCGGGATAAACTGGATTCATGAAGAAATGGCAGGACTTCACTTCACCGGCGCTGGCGCGGTACATCGACGACACGACAGTAGTGGTCGGGGCGCTCGGCGCGATCGAGCAGCACGGGCCGCACCTTCCGCTGGATACCGATAGCGTGATCTCCGAGGCGCTGCTCGATGCGGCACTGGAGCGCCTGGGTTCGTCGCTGGACGTGGTGTTGCTGCCGCCCATGGCGATCGGCGCCAGCGACGAGCACAAGTCGTTTCCCGGTACGCTGGGATTCGATGCCGCAACCGCTGCGCGCATGCTCGAAACCATAGGCGGTGACATCGCGCGCGCCGGCGGGCGCCGGCTGGTCTGGATCAACGGCCACGGCGGCAACCGCGCGGCAATGGATATCGCCGGCCTGGCGCTTCGGCGCCGTTTCGGCATGCTGGCGGTCAAGTGCACCTATACCCGGCTGGGTTCGCCGCCGGGGGGCGAAGTTGTCGAACTTGCACGCGGATTCCACGGGGGTTGGCTGGAGACGGCACTGATGTTGCACCTTGCCCCTGACCGGGTGCATGTCGACCATCTTGCCGATTTCCGGGCCGCGAGTATCGATGATTCAGGAACCAGGCTGCTGGGCCCGGAAGGCCCGGCGTCATTCGCCTGGCTGTCGGAAGACCTCAATCCCGAGGGCGTGATCGGCAATGCCGCGGCGGCCACCGCCGAGCAGGGCGCTCGCCTGGTCGAGTTCTACGCCGAAAAGATCGCCCGGGTATTGAGCGAAACGGCCGCGCTGGGCATCGAAGCTTTTACCCCGGCGCCGGATTGACCAGGGGACCTCTGAACAAGTCTCCATTCAGCGCAGGCTTGCTCAGAGGTTCATCAATCGCTTTCGGACTCGGCGCCCAACCATTCTTCGAGCAGGTGGCCCGAGCGGTCCGCTTTCGCGCGCAGATAGCGTTCGTTGTGCGCATTGAGCCGTCCGTAAACGGCTTCGCGGTCAACCACTTCTATGCCTCCGGCTTCGATGGCTGCAAGCTTGCGCGGGTTGTTGGTGAGCAGGCGAATTCGCTTGACGCCGAGGTGCTCGAGCATGTCCACGGCCATCCGGTATCGCCTTTCATCGGGCGAGAAGCCCAACGTACCGTCGGCATCGATGGTGTCGGCGCCGGTATCCTGCAGCGCATACGCGCGCAGCTTGTTGGCCAGCCCGATGCCGCGGCCTTCCTGCGCCAGGTATAGCAGCACACCGCCGCCGGCCTGTGCGATGCGGGCGACTCCGTTGCGCAATTGCTCGCCACAGTCGCATCTCAGACTGCCGAACAGATCGCCGGTGAGACAGGCCGAGTGCAGGCGGACCGGCACCGCGTCAGGCCAGTCGGCCGGATCGCCGATCTGCAGCGCGACGTGTTCGCGCAGCCCGTCGGGCTCGCGGAAGAGAATGAATCGGGTCCTGTCGGCCACTTCGAGCGGCACGTCGGCCTCGCTGACGTGGTGAAGCCTGCCGGCCGAGTTCTCCACGCAGGCGTCGATCTCGTCGACCGAGACGTCCAGCGCGGTTCGATTCTCGATCAGGCGGCGAATGGCGGGCTCATCGATCGGCGCTGTGACCGCCGCAGGGATCAGAAGGGCTCTCTTGAGTAGTGCGACGGCGGCGCGGTCGGCCCGTGAAGGCGGCTCGAGCGCCAGCCCCGGATATTCGTCTCCGGCGGTCGGGCCGTAGGCAATCCGCCGACAGGCATCCAGGTCCAGCGGCGGTTCCAGCGGAAGGCAGGCGCAATCTGCCGCATCCGGCGCACCCAGCATTCGCAGCCGCTGCGGCGCCATGACCAAGCCGGTCGGCCCCGACGTCGCGGCGCGTAAAGTGTCCATCGACTTCGCCGTACCGGTCTCGACCGGGAACACGATGCGGTTGCCCTGACCGTCACTCCCGTCGCCGTCGCCGCGGATGACGATCGCGACGCCGCGCCGCAGATCGAACATCGCCCGTTCGCATTGCTGCATGCTTTTTCCGATTGCTTGAACAGTTCGTCCAACATAACCGAGTTTCGGGCGTGGATGCGTGAAACGTGGCCGGAGCGTTGGCGCACGCTCGGGGCGCGGTGATGAGGGCACCGGGCCGGATGCGGCGGCTCTTGACTGCAACTGCAACTCCAACTTCCTTTCGCCCCACTCGCATCAGCCAGCGCAGCTGGCGGCGAAACGGCTTTTGAAATTGAAGTTGAATTTAAAAGCCGCCGCACCAGGCCCCCGGTGCCCAACCATTCAAAAAACCGGCACAGTAAAAAAAACAACGACACACCCACATCGCCACCACGTCGACACAATCAGGCGACAATCAACGCCATGAAAACAGATATCGATACAGCCTGGCAGGCGATCCTTGCGGCGGCGGGGCGCAGCGAGCCGACGACAGCCGGCGGGCCGGATAGCGAGGCGATTCTGCGCGATCGCGCGTCGATAGAACCGGCTGCGGCCGACATGCTGGAATGCCTGATGCCCCTGGCGACCGCAGACGGCGTGTTCGTGATCGGCCAGATCGGCCAGAGCCTGGACGGGCGAATCTGCACCGAGAGCGGCGATTCGCATTACGTCAACGGCGACGCCGCGCTGGATCACCTGCACCGTCTGCGCGC
>DATFJJ010000178.1:0-4618 GCA_035269245.1 Wenzhouxiangellaceae bacterium
GGGGTGACTTGGCCATTCGGGCGGGTGACCGGCTGGCGGCCCCGCGCCTTTCGCGGGGACAGATGAAACTGGTCGCGCTCATGCTGAAGCTGGGTCAAATGGGCCTTGCTCATCGCGCGGATTGCGAGCCGGTATTGCTGCTGGACGATCCGGTGTCCGAGCTCGATTCCTACCATCTGGCGCGGCTGCTCGGGTGGCTCCGGTCACAGCCCAACCAGGCCTGGATTACGGCGGTTGAAAACATCGACGACGCGGATGCTGGATTGTTCCACGTGGAACAGGGTCAAATTCATGCAGTGTTATAATCAATCAGGTTGATTCAAGCCGTTTCGGACGCCGCGGGAACAAGGCCTGCGAAGTCCTTTTATCGGCAACACAGACACAGGCAATCGTTGGCTACGGGCGTCTTTCCACCGGACTCAAGCATGAACGAAACTTATTCATCCGACAGCATCAAGGTACTCAAGGGGCTGGACGCGGTTCGCAAGCGCCCCGGCATGTACATTGGTGACACCGATGACGGTACCGGCCTGCATCATATGGTCTTCGAGGTTGTCGACAACTCCATCGATGAAGCGCTGGCCGGCCACTGCGACAAGATCACAGTGCGCCTGCATCCGGACGGTTCGGCCAGCGTTACCGACAACGGCCGCGGTATTCCTGTAGATATGCACCATGAGGAAGGCAAATCTGCCGCCGAGGTGATCATGACCGTCCTGCACGCAGGCGGCAAGTTCGACGACAACTCCTACAAGGTGTCGGGAGGCTTGCACGGCGTCGGTGTGTCGGTGGTCAACGCGTTGTCCGAGCGCCTGGACCTGGTGATTCACCGGCAGGGCAAGCGCTGGACCCAGACCTACAGCATGGGCGTGCCGGAGTCGCCGCTTGAAGCCACCTCGGAAAGCGATCAGACCGGCACCGAAATCCGGTTCCTGCCGAGCCGACAGGTTTTCACCGATGTCGAGTTCCATTACGACATCCTCGCAGGCCGGCTGCGTGAGCTGAGCTTCCTGAACTCAGGCGTCGCGATCGAGTTGATCGACGAGCGCACCGACAAGCGCGACCTGTTCGAATACGAAGGCGGCATCCGCTCATTCGTCGAGCATCTGGGCGCCAAGAAATCACCTTTGCACCCCAACGCGCTCCACTTCGAGGCCGACAGCAACGACATCACGGTTGAAGCCGCATTGCAGTGGACCGATGCGTACCAGGAAAGCGTGTACTGTTTTACCAACACCATCCCCCAGCGCGACGGCGGGACGCACCTGGCCGGATTCCGGGCTGCGCTTACCCGCACGCTCAACGGCTATATCGAGGAGAGCGGCCTGGCCAAGAAGGCCAAGGTCCAGGTGACCGGTGACGATTGCCGCGAAGGCCTGATCGCCGTGCTGTCGGTGAAGGTGCCCGACCCCAAGTTCTCGTCGCAGACCAAGGACAAGCTGGTCTCGAGCGAAGTCAAGGCTGCCGTGGAAGCGACCCTGGCCGAACAACTGCGCGACTTTCTCCTTGAAAATCCGCAGGATGCGCGCACGATCATGTCCAAGGTCATCGAGGCTGCCCGGGCCCGCGAGGCCGCGCGAAAGGCCCGCGACATGACCCGCCGGAAAGGCGTACTCGACATCGCGGGCCTGCCGGGCAAACTCGCGGACTGCCAGGAAAAGGATCCCGCCCTTTCCGAACTGTTCATCGTGGAGGGCGACTCCGCCGGCGGTTCGGCCAAGCAAGGCCGTAATCGCAAATTTCAGGCCATACTTCCACTCAAGGGCAAGATCCTGAACGTGGAGAAAGCGCGGTTCGACAAAATGCTGAGTTCGGCCGAAGTCGGCACCTTGATCACCGCGCTGGGTACCAGCATCGGCAAGGACGAATTCAACATCGACAAGCTGCGCTACCACCGCATCATCATCATGACCGATGCCGACGTGGACGGTTCGCATATCCGTACGCTTTTGCTGACGTTCTTCTACCGCCAGATGCCCGAACTGATTGCCCGTGGCTACATCTACATTGCGCAGCCGCCGCTTTACAAGATCAAGCAGGGCAAGCAGGAATGGTATCTGAAGGATGAAAACGAACTGGTGCGCTACCTGATCGACCGCGCGCTGGACGGGGCCCGCTTGTTGCCGGGCAGCGAGCAGCCGCCGGTTCATGGCGATGCGCTCAATACACTGTTGACGGAATTCCACACCGCCAGCCTGGCCGCGCGCCGGCTGGAGCGCCGCTACGATGCGACGGTCATCAACCAACTCATTGATTTTGAACCATTTTCAATGGAACCTGGTTTCGACCGAGAGGGCTGGATGACGCGCTTCAAGTCGCGCCTGGAAGCCGCATCGCCGGCCGGCGTGCGCTGGACTCTGACCGGACTGGAAAACGGCGGCGTCGTCGTCAGCCGGGTCAGCCAGGGTATCAGTCAGGACACGGTGCTGGACGCCACGTTCTTCCAGGGCAGTGAGTACCGGGCAATGGCCAGGATCGGTGCCTCGGTCCACGATCTTATCGGTGAGGATGCGCGTATCGAGCGCGGCAATCAGCAGCACCCGGTGCGTCGTTTTTCAGACGTCTACAGCTGGCTGATGGAAGAAAGCAAGAAAGGCCGAAGTATCCAGCGCTTCAAGGGTCTTGGTGAAATGAATCCGGACCAGCTCTGGGACACCACGGTGAATCCGGAGACCCGACGGCTGTTGCGCGTGACCATTGAGGATGCAGTGGCGGCCGACGCCATATTCGCTACCTTGATGGGCAACGAAGTGGAGCCCCGCCGCGACTTCATCGAGACCAACGCGCTCAACGTCTCCAATCTCGATATCTAGATCAGATGTGCAGGCCGGGTCGCGAATTATTTCGCGGCCCGGAATTCCTTCAGTGATTTTTCCAGCGCCTTTCTGAACTGCGCCTGGCCTTCGATGCGCTCGACCGAGCCGATAACGCCTTCGAGGGCGTCGGCAATCTTCCCCGGCTTGACGATGGCTTGGATGTTCTCGAGATTGCAGTCGTAGCGATTGGCCACGTCGGCCATATTTCGTTGATACTGCCGTTTGCGGCCGAACAAGCCGAGGTCCAGGTAGATGATGGCGTCCAGGGCGCCGCCGGCGCGCCGTATCTCGGCCTCGAAATCGGCTTGCCGCATGAACGCACGGTCTACCCGGTTGCGCGTCGGGGCCCATCGGTCGGGGCGTGCCGCAACCAGCACCAGCGGCCACTCGAGCTGCTTGAGTTCAGAGAGCAGCGGCAGCCAGCGCGCCCGCGCGGGCTCCTCGGCATTGCCCAGCAATTCGGCTTCGATCAGCAGCGGCGGTTTCATGCGCGTCCAAGCTTAGCGACGTCGGCGATGCGAAGGAACAGCGCGCGCAGTCGACTCAAAAGGGCGAGACGGTTGGTCCTGAGTCTTTCGTCGTCGACCATCACCATCACATCGTCGAAGAACCGATCCAGCGCCGGCCGCAACCCGGCCAGGCGTTTCAGCACGGCCGGGTAATCGCGTTCGCCCAAGCGTTCTTCTACGGCTTTCTCGCTTTCAACAAGTTCTTCGAAAAGGCGCTTTTCCGCACCCAAATGCAGCGAACTTGCATCTATTTCCGAAATTTCGATTTCACCCGCCTGTTCCAGCAGGTTGGCCGCGCGCTTGTTGGCCGCGATCAGGCTCTCGACTTCGGGGTCGTCCGCGAACGCCTGAACCGCTACGGCTCGATCGACGAAGTCGGCCACGGGACTGTCGGCGCCGGCGGTGACCGCGTGCAGCGTGTTGGTTTCGATACCCCGTTCGCCAAGATGCGAGCGCAGTCGCTCATCCAGGAAACGCCGGATCTCGTCGCGGTCTTCTTCAGAAACCGGCACCTGGGCCTTCAGCGCATCGGCCGCGTTGTCGATCAACTCGTCCAGCGAAAGCGGACAACGCGATTGGTCCAGTATTCTGACCACTGCGAGCGCAGCGCGCCGCAGCGCAAAAGGATCCTTGCCGCCCTTGGGCTTCTTCCCGGCGGCGAACACGCCGACCAGCGAATCCATGCGGTCGGCGACCGCGAGCGCGCGACCGGTCGGATCTTCGGGCAATTCGTCGCCCGCATGCCGCGGCAGGTAGTGCGACTCTATCGCCGCGGCCACGGTTTCCGGCTCGCCGTCGGCTTGCGCGTAATAGCGGCCCATGATGCCCTGCAGCTCGGGAAACTCGCCGACCATTTCGGTCAGCAGGTCGCACTTGCACAGCAGGGCCGCGCGGGCGCAAGCGGTCGGGTCGGCGTCGAACGCCGGTGCGAGCGCCGCGGCGAGACCCTTGAGGCGGCCGGCCTTGTCGGCCAGCGAACCAAGCCGCTCCTGGAACAGCATTTCGCCGAGTCGCTCCATGCGATCGGCCAGCGGGCGCTGGCGATCTTGCTCATAGAAGAATCGTGCGTCAGCCAGGCGCGGGCGAATTACACGCTCGAAACCTTGAACCATCAGTTCCGGCTGCTCACTCTCGAGATTGGCTACGGTGATGAAGCGTGCCGCCAGCTTTCCATCCCCGGTGAACAGCGGGAACGACTTCTGGTGTTTGCGCATCCAACTGACCAGCGCCTCGGCGGGCACCTCCAGGAACGCCTCATCGAACGAACCGACCACCGCAACCGGCCACTCGACG
>DATFJJ010000179.1:0-4140 GCA_035269245.1 Wenzhouxiangellaceae bacterium
ATGACGACGCTGATCAACCGCATCCCGTCGCGCAATGCCGAGGTCGCCAGGCAGTAGCCGGCCGCTTCGGTGTGGCCGGTCTTGAGCCCGTCCACGCTCTGGTCACGGTAAAGCAGCAGGTTGCGATTCTGCTGGGTGATGTCGTTATAGGTGAATTCCTGCTGCGAGTACCAGCGGTAGTACTCGGGAAATTCGTCGATCAGAGCACGGGCCAGAATGGCAACGTCGCGCGCGGTGGTGTAATGCTCCGGCGCCGGAAGCCCGGTTGCGTTTTCGTAGCTGGTATTGTCCATGCCCAGCCGCTCGGCTTCCGCGTTCATCATCTGGGCGAAGACTTCCTCGGATCCGGCCACGTGCTCGGCCAGCGCGACGGATGCATCATTGCCGGACTGTACTATCACGCCCATGAGCAGGTCCTCGACGCTCACTTCGGTGTCGACTTCCACGAACATCCGCGAACCGCCGGTACGCCAGGCCTTTTTGCTGATCAGCACCGAATCGTCCAGGCTCAGCTGGCCGTTGGCCAACTCTCGAAATACCACGTAACTGGTCATCAGTTTCGTGATGCTTGCGGGTTCTACCCGAAGGTCCGGCTGTTTTTCGGCGATCGTTTCGCCGGAGTGGAAGTCCAGAAGAACGTAGCTTGTCGCCCCCAGCTCGGGGGCGGAAGGGACTTGGGCCTGAACGGCCGCGGTGGGCGTCATCGCCCCGATAGTCAACGCCGAGATCGTCAATGCGACCAGCAAATGCTTCAAATTCATCAAGTGCTCCATTGGATTACTTTCTTGCTTGCCTGTTCGAGGCGTTCAAGGATAGACGTAGACCGGCGCATCCAGCCCGAGCCCGAGCAGCCGTTCCACCAGCCGCTGTGCATGCGCTGCTTCCCAGACAGGCCCGATGCGCACCCGCCACACGGTATCTCGTCTCACCCGCGCTCGCTGCACCTGTACGTTCTCGATGCCGGCGTCGCCCAGCCGTCGGGCCAGTTGATCGGCGGTTTCGCGATTGCTGAACGCGCCTGCCTGGAGTTCGACCGGCACCGACACCGGGCGTGCCGCGATCGCGGCAGCCTCGCCGCCGAAATCCAGGGCACGGACTTCGACCGCGGCCGTGCCGGCATCCAGCACGTCGAGCTTGACCGCAGCAGCGTAGGAAAGATCGATGATCCGCCCTTCCTTGAACGGCCCGCGATCATTGACGCGGATACGCAGCTTGCGGCCGTTGTCGAGGTTGGTGACCTCGACCCAGCTGGGCAGCGGCAGCGTCTTGTGGGCGGCCGATACCTTGTACATGTCGAACGGCTCTCCGGATGACGTCAGCCGACCGTGAAACTTGCTGCCGTACCAGGATGCGCGGCCGCGTTCTTTGTAGCCGCGGGCCGAGGCGCGCACGCGGTAGGTCTTTCCGAGGACCGTGTATGGCGAATGATTGCCGTAGCGCGCACGGGGTTCCGGGCGTGGTTCGGGCACCTCGATTTGATTCGGGTCGATCGGACGGCCGGCGCCGTCGCGAATTTCACGCCCGCCGCAGGCGGCCAGCAGCAGGAGTGCGACGATGGCCAGCGCATGGCGCATCAGTCGGCGATCGCCAGTTCATGCCGGGCGCGCGCGCCCAGTTCTTCGGCCAGCTGGGTGACCGCCATTGCGTAAAGCGGCGAGCGGTTGTAGCGCGTGATCACGTAGAAGTTGTTCAGTCCGATCCAGTATTCCGGCCCTTCCGTACCCTCGAGTTCGACCAGGGTCGCCGGGGTTTCCGGCGCCAGGCCGGCCGGGTCGAACTCTATACCCATGTCCCGCAGTTCGCCCAGCGTGTGTCGCGGCTTCGGCTTGAATCCCTCGTCGAGCCCCGCCGGTACCGCGTCGACCGGCAATACCGTGGGCAACTGGTCGTTCCACCCGTGCACCTTCAGGTAGTTGGCGACCGAGCCCAGCGCGTCGGGCAGCGAGCGCCAAAGGTCGCGCGAGCCGGACTGGTCGAAATCCACAGCGTAGGCGCGATAGCTCGAAGGGATGAACTGGCCCAGGCCCATCGCCCCCGCGTAAGAGCCCTTGATTTGTTCCAGCGGCAGCGATTCCTCGCGGCTCAGGTGAAAATACTCGCCAAGCTCGCGCGAAAAGAACTCGGCGCGCTTCGGGTAGTAAAAGCCCAGCGTGACCAGCGCGTCGAGCACCCGATAGCTGCCGGTGTTCAGGCCGTAGTTGGTTTCCACGCCGACGATGGCCAGGATGACTTCGGCGGGTACTCGAAACTCGGCGGCCACGCGGTCGATCAGCGTCCGGTTGGCGCGCCAGAACTCCACGCCGCCGTCGATGCGGGTATCGCGCACGAAGATATTGCGGTATTCGTGCCACGGCTTGGCCTCGGCCGGCCGCGTGATCGCGTCGATGATCGATTGCTGATATCGAGCACTGTCGATGGCGCTGCGCACGTATTCGATATCGAGGCCGTCATCGTCGGCCAGTTTGCGCGCGAAGGCATCGGAACCCGGGTGGGAGGCAGAAGCCCCTGCCGCAATCGCTGCCAGAATCGGCAAGCCGGCAAGGATAACGAATCGCATGCTCAGTCGGTTGATCATGGGGTGTGTCCGTGTCGAAGTAATCATGTTGACCATCAAAACCCTGAATAAATTCATGTTGTGCCGGCATTCTGTCCCGCGATTCGAGGCCATGCAACGGCTACTGGCATCACCTAACCATCGAAAGCCCACCAAGTTCCCTAGCTTTTCAACATCTTTCTTCGACTATAAAAGCTCATGATAATACCGAAGCCCGCCAGCAGCGTCGCCGCCGAGGTGCCGCCGTAGCTCACCAGCGGCAGCGGCACGCCGACCACCGGCATCACGCCGCTGATCATGCCGGCGTTGACCAGCAGGTAGACGAAGAACAGAAATACCAGGCTGGCACCCAGCATTCGACCGAACGGATCGCGGGCCTGCGACGCGAGGAAGATCGCGCGCAGCACGATGGCGGCATACAGAGCGAACAACGCCGCGACGCCGACAAAGCCGAATTCTTCGGCAATGACCGAAAGAATGAAGTCGGTATGCGGCTCGGGCAGAAACTCGAGTCGCGACTGGGTACTGTCGAGCCATCCCCGCCCGGTCAGTCCGCCGGTGCCGACCGCGATCTTGGACTGGATGATGTTCCAGCCCTGGCCGAGAGGATCCGACTCCGGATCGAGGAACGTCAGGACGCGATTGCGCTGGTACTCGTGCAATACGTTCCAGAGCATCGGTGCGGCTGCAATCGCGGTGACCACACCTGCCGCAATCCAGCGCCAGCGCACTCCTGACAGAAACAGCACCATGCCACCGCCGGCGGCGACCAGCAACGACGTACCGAGGTCCGGCTGGCTGGCGATCAGCAGCGTCGGGATCGCAATCAGAAGCGCGCAGACCACGAAGTCGATGAGGCCCGGCGGCAGCGGTTTTTTGTGCAGCCAGGCCGCCAGCATCAGCGGTACGCCGATCTTCATCATTTCCGAGGGCTGGAAGCGGATGACGCCAAGGTCCAGCCAGCGGCTCGCGCCGCGGCCGACCCCGAAGAACAGGACTGTCACCAGCAACGCCAGGCCGATCGCGTAAAGCCAGGGTGCCCAGCGCCGATACCAGGCCGGCGTGATCTGGCTGGCGATAATCATCAGCACCACGCCAAGGCCGAGGCGGACAGCCTGGCGCCAGACCGTGCCGAAATCGGCGTCGGATGCGCTGTAGAGTACGCCCAGCCCCAGCAGCATCAGCATCAGCAGCAGTCCGCATAGCAGCGGGTCGAGCCGAAACGGCTGGTGCCGGAATTCGCGAATCAGCCAGTTGAGGTTCATGGCTCTTTCCGCATGGCCCGCGCCAGGAGGCGGGCGGCCACCGGCGCGGCGACCGAGGAGCCGCCGCCGCCGTGTTCGGCCACCACGGCGATAGCGATGGTGGGATTCTCATATGGCGCGAATGCGATAAACAGGGCATGATTGCGCAGAAACCAGGGCAATTCGTCACGTTCGATTTCGACTTCGTCGTCGGGGCGGCCGAAGACCTGAGAAGTGCCGGTCTTGCCGCCGATCTCCACCGGAATGTCGGCGGCGATCGCGCGCGCAGTGCCGCGGGTGCCGTGCACCACTGCGTGCATGCCCTTGAATACGGCATCCCAG
>DATFJJ010000180.1:0-5472 GCA_035269245.1 Wenzhouxiangellaceae bacterium
GTATGCTTGCCGATCCAGCCCAACCCGGCCTTGGCCGCCAGCGGCTTTTCCATCACCGGGGCCGAATCGGTGAATACCCGGTAGCCGAAAGCGCCGATCTCGCCCTCGATCTTCCCGGCGAGCTTCTTGAGCCGGCTCCTGAGTGTCTTGTGATAATCGCGGCCGATCGCGTAGCGCGAGATGCAGGCCTTGTCCGGCTGTTCCAGTAGATTTTCGACCGGCGTAGCGTCGGCCGGCAGGTAATCCATGCGCAACACGATTACCGAGCGGGTACCCGGCACCAGTTCGGCCGGCCGGGTGCGCTTGTGACCGTGGCGGGCCATCCACTCCATGTCGCCGTGGCGACCTTCGGCCAGCCATTGCTCGAGCTGAAGCTCGGTGCCGGCCAGATCGGTATCGGCGAAACCGACCTGCTGGAAGCCCAGTTCCCGGCCCCATTGGCGGATACGCGCTTTCAGCGCCTCGGGATCCGGCTGCGGGTTCGGTATGTCGTTCTGGCGTTCGGATCGCATGATACGGATCGTGACAGGGCTTGGCCTGAATTGTTAAGTTCTATAACGACTATTGAACCACGAAGGTGTCGTTTGCTGGTGTTTTGGTTTTTTCGTTTAATCATTCTTGTATGGTTTTCCTTCGTGCTCTTCGTGGTTGAATGCATTTCGCCGTTTGGTCATTTCGTGGTACCGATCCGTCATCTGCGTTAATCTGAGACTCCCGGTTCGTTGTGGACAAGCCCATGGATATCAGAAGTCGCCTGTACCGTGCCGAGCAGGTCGGCGAGCTCGATCGCCGGGCCATCGAGGACCACGGGATCGAAGGGTTCGAGCTGATGCAGCGCGCCGGCTCGGCCGTCTTCCGGGCAATCCGCGCCCGCTATCCGGAGGCGAAAAGCCTCGTGGCCTGCTGCGGCGGAGGCAACAACGGCGGCGACGGTTACGTGGTCGCCTCGCTGGCGAGGAATGCCGGGCTTCAGGTGCGGGTGATTGCGATGAAGAACCCCGAAGAACTCGGCGGTGATGCCCGGCGGGCGGCCGACGCGTGGCTCGATGCCGGTGGCCCCGTCTCCGATCCGGACCGCGAAATCGAAGCCGATGTCATCGTCGACGCGCTGCTGGGCACCGGGCTCGATCGCGACGTGCGCGACGATTATGCGGCGCTGATCGAGTCTATCGATGCATCCGATGCCGCTGTCGTTGCGGTCGATGTGCCGTCCGGCCTGCACGCCGACACCGGAATGCCGCTGGGCGCGGCCGTTCGCGCCGATATGACGGTGAGTTTCATCGGTCGCAAGCGCGGGCTTGAAACGGGTCGGGCGCCCGATTTCACCGGCACGTTGCTGTTCGACGACCTCGATGTGCCCGATACGGTCTATCGTGACCTCGAACCTGATGCCGAACGGTTGTCGGAAAATGCTCTCGAGCGATTTCTTCCGGCTCGCGCACGCTCGATCCACAAGGGTGCGCTGGGCCATTTGCTGGTCTGCGGCGGCGACTACAACATGCCCGGCGCGGTGGTGCTGGCGTCACGCTCGGCGCTCATGACCGGCAGCGGGCTCGTGTCGGTCGCGACCCGGCGCGAGCATTCGATTTCGCTGGCAGGCAGCCTGCCGGAGGCCATGTGGGCCGACGGCGAAGACGGAGACATGCTGGACGCACTGGCCGCGCGCGCCGATGTCGTTGCCCTTGGTCCGGGGCTGGGCACGTCGGACTGGTCGCGCGAGGTCTGGCGCCGGTTGCTGGGCCGCGACCTGCCGGTGGTGCTGGACGCCGACGGACTGAACCTGTTGGCCGAACACGGATTCGAGCGGGAGAACTGGATCCTGACGCCGCATCCGGGAGAGGCGGCCCGTCTGCTCGGCGCTTCCGCGGGTGAGGTCCAGTGCGACCGGTTCGCCGCGGTGCGCGAGCTTGCCAGGCGATTCAATGCGGTCGTCGCACTCAAGGGTGCCGGCTCGCTGGTAGCCGATCCGGCCGGCCAGGTGGCGCTTTGCCCGTTCGGCAACCCGGCAATGGCGACTGCCGGTATGGGCGATGTGCTGACCGGAGTCGTCGCCAGTTTGGTCGGGCAGGGCTTGGACCTTTATGAAGCCGCCTGCGCCGGCGTCGTACTGCACGCGCGCGCCGGAGATGTCGCGGCCGAAAGTCGACGCGGCATCCTGGCCGGAGAACTGATCGACGCGTTGCCCCGGGTCCTTCCGTGAAAAATTCGCAGGCGCGCGAGTTTCATGCCGACAGCGAAGCCGCGATGATGGAACTGGGCGCGCAGCTGGCCGGTGATCTGGCCGGCGGTCAGGTCGTGACGCTTTCCGGCGATCTCGGCGCCGGCAAGACCACGCTGGTGCGCGGAATGCTGCGCGGGCTGGGTTTCGACGGCCGGGTCAAGAGTCCGAGCTACGGTCTGGTCGAGTCCTATGAAGTTGCCGGGCTGGCAATTCATCATCTCGATCTTTACCGGCTGGGCGAACCGGAGGAACTGGATTTCATAGGCATCGAGGAGCTGGTCGGCCCGGCTTCGGTGCTGCTTATCGAATGGCCCGAGCGCGGCAAGGGAAGGTTGCCGGATTCGAGTGCCCGAATCCGGATCGAACATAATGACGACCATCGGCGGATTCTCCTGACCCGTTGAATCGCTTGCCGAGTGGCTTGCGCTTGGCGCTCCCACCCAGCTCTCGGCAAAAGCTGGCCACAACTTGTACGGTGCTCGGCCGAACGCAAATTTCTCCGCTCCTCCGCAAGCCTTCAATTCGGCGATTCTCAGCTTATTGCCATTTAAACACGAGGTTTCGGGCAGCGCACAAGCATCGCCACGCTGCAGGGTGCCGGTATCAGGAATCGACCAGTGCGATCCCTGGTGAACGAAAAAATGGCCACTTTTTCAGCGAAACCTCGAATTGATGGACGGGACCGAAGCGCTTGCGATTGCCGGCGGCGGCTGGACCTCGACCAGCGGCTTCTGGCCGGCTACCGTCGACGAAACCGACCGGATCTTCAGCGACGAATTCGAATCGTGATTTCACAAGCATGCTATCCAGATTTAAATGACTGGAACGCCACGGAGTAAAACCATGCAAACCCGATTTTTTCAGCTCGGAAAGAAACCGTCAATGTCATATGCAAATTCGGAGAGAGCGGTGCAAGTGCTGGTCGTTGCACTGTTCATGTCGATTCTCGGGCTCGCTGGGGCGGCCCATGCCGCAACGCGGTTCGTCGATGGCAACGGCGGTAACAACTCAGGGAACGATTGTTTGAATTCGGCCAGTCCGTGCGCCACTATCCAGTTTGCGATCAATTCGGCAGGGGCCGGCGACGTCATACAGATCGCCGATTCGATTTACACCGAGACGGTTGTGATCGACAAGGCTTTGTCGTTGCGCGGTCAGTCGCGTGCGAGCACGATCGTTCAGGCGGCGGCGCAGCGCGGTCAGGCAGCAGATCGCGTCATCAGCGTGGCCGACGATACGAGCCTGGATATAAGCGATTTGACGGTCCGTCACGGCAATAGCGATCTGAATGGCGGGGGCATCGAGTGTATCGGCGGCGACCTTCTCATCGAGCGTGTACTGTTTACGGACAATGATGCCGATGGGCAGGGCGCCGGGTTGGCCTCCGGCAACAACATAATCGTCATGAACGATGTTGTTTTCCGGGACAACGGGAATAGTGGTACTTCCGAAGGCGGCGGCGCTTTCCTCGGAGAGAATTTCATCGAGACAGACGTGACGCTGGCCGATGTGCGATTCGAAAACAATAGGGCTGCTGCCGCTGGGGGACTCTCGTTATTCAATCCCCAGGCGGTCTTGCGCGGCGTCGTATTTACCGGGAACACATCGGACCAGGACGGCGGCGGCTTGTTCTATGAGGGCAGCAATAACGTGGTTTCCAGCCTGGAACTGCGCGATGTGATCTTCATCGGCAACAGCGCGGCAGGCGGTGGCGGCGGGTTTTATGCGGTTACCGATGACACGCCGTATACCATGGTGAACGTGCTGTTCAGCGGCAACCTGGCCAACCTGGGCGGTGCGCTCTACAACCAGTCGGGTCTGGATGCCGGAAGCCGCATTCTCACGAACGTGACGATGTCGGGGAACCGTGCCGAACTGCGGGGTGGCGCCATCGACAGGCCGTTCGACATGACGTTCCGCAACGCCGTTATCTGGAACAATCGAGATCAAACAGGCACCGGCACGCCGGAGGCGACCATGGACGACTTCTTCTCAGACAGCGTGGTCGAGGTGAGCAACAGTCTGTTGCAGGGCTACTCCGCTAACGAGTTCCCGGACAGCAGCAACAACCTCGACGGTACCGATCCCGGTAACAACCCGCTGTTTCGTGACGCGGTCAATCCAGGCGGTGCGCCCAGCCTGGCTGGGAATCTGCGGTTGCAGCAAGACTCGCCGGTTCGAGACCAGGGCAATAACGCCTTCGTGACCGGTATCGACACGGACCTCGACGGCGAAGCACGCATATTTGGCGGCACGGTTGACCTGGGCCCTTACGAGGGCACCGACCTGATCTTCGCCGACGGGTTCGAGGATTCCGGATTCTGAGCTTCAAGACATGCAGTTCAGCGACGGTTTTTCATCGATTCGAGTCGCTGACGTGATTCCAGCACCGCGCTGGAATCCCCGCCGTAAAAGGCTTGATACGCTTCGACGGCTGCGCGCTGCTGTACGAGCGCATCGTCCATTCGGCCGCCCGCGGCCAGCGTCCGTGCGAGATTTTCGCGCGTGATCGCCTGGTTGCGCGATTCGTGCAGCATACAGAGCCGCAGCGCTTCTCGCAGCCACCGTTCGGACTCGTCGAGCTGCCCCGTCTTGCGCAGTGAATTGCCCAGGCCGTGGGCGGTGTAGGCCAGCAACAGGTGATTTTCCGGAAGGACCTGTTTTCTCAGTTCGTGCGATCGACGGTAGAGTTCCACGGCGCGTTCCGGGTTGCCGCCTTCGCGGTGAAAGCTCGCCAGGTTGTTGAGCATGGTCAGCGACTCCGGGTGCGTTTCGCCCTGCAGTCGGACATGGATCGCGTAGGCCGCTTCGCCGATATTGGCGGCTCTTGCCGGGTCGCCGTGCAGATCGACCAGCAATGCCAGCTCGGCCATTCGCATCGCGGTAACCGGATGCTGATCACCGAGCAGGGCTCGGGTCATCTCCAGCCCTTGCTCCACCATTTCGATCGCGGCCGCCGGTTCCGGCAGCTTGAAGCCAAGTGAATGAATGGCCTGGGCGATCTTTTCGTGCGGTGCCGCGAATAGTCGCCGATAAATCATCAGGGCCCGGCGCAGATCGGTCAGGCCGGCCTCATATTCCGCAGTAGCGGGGATGGCGTGATGAGTTCGCAGGAAGCCCCGCAGGAACACGGCATCGGCAACGGCTTCGCTGTCGGGACCGGAGAGGCGAGCGTGCCGGCTTTCGGCATCTCGGAGCAACTCGACCGCGCCGGCCAGGTCGCCGTCGAATGCGATCGCCTCGGCCAGCAT
>DATFJJ010000181.1:0-11341 GCA_035269245.1 Wenzhouxiangellaceae bacterium
TGCTGGGTAGCCTGGTCGCGATGGAAATGGGCAAGATCAAGCCCGAGGGCGACGGCGAAGTCCAGGAAATGATCGACATCGGCGACTTCGCGGTGGGCCAGTCGCGCATGCTCTACGGCAAGACCATGCATTCCGAGCGCCCCGGCCATCGGATGTACGAACAGTGGCACCCGTTGGGCGTGGTCGGCGTAGTCACCGCGTTCAACTTCCCGGTCGCGGTCTGGGCCTGGAACGCGCTGCTCTCGGCGATCTGCGGCAACGCCACGATCTGGAAGCCGAGCCCCAAGGGCGTGCTGTGCTGCGCCGCGGTTCAGAACATCGCCAACGAGGCGCTCGAAGGCACTGATTTCCCGCCGATCTTCACCAGCTTCATGGAATCGGGCCACGACCTGGCCCAACGCTTCATGGACGACCGGCGCGTCGACCTTATGTCGTTCACCGGCTCGAGCGCGATCGGCCGCAAGGTCGGCGAGCGCGTCGCCGCGCGCATGGGCAAGAGCCTGCTCGAACTGGGCGGCAACAACGCGATGATCGTCGACGAAACCGCCGATCTCAAGCTGGCCATCCCGGCCATCGTGTTCGGCGCCGTGGGCACCGCCGGACAGCGCTGCACGTCCACCCGCCGGCTGTTCCTGCACGAATCCATCGCCGACGACGTCATCGGCACCCTGGTCGACGCCTACAAGCAGGTGCGCATCGGCGATCCGCTGGACGATGGCACGCTGATGGGCCCGCTGACCGACGAGGCTGCCATCGAACGCTACATGGACGCCATCGAACAGGCCAAGGCAGCGGGCGGAGAGCTGCTCACCGGCGGCAATCGCGTCGAGGGCGACGGCTACTTCGTCGAACCGGCGATCGTACGCGCCGAGAATCACTGGGACATCGTGCAGGAAGAGACCTTCGGGCCGATTCTGTACGTGATGACCTTCAAGACCCTGGAAGAAGCCGTGGAAATGCACAACGACGTGCGCCAGGGCCTGTCTTCGTCGCTGTTCACCACCGACCTGAGGAACGAGGAGTACTTCCTCGGCCACCTCGGTTCGGACTGCGGCATCGCCAACATCAACATCGGCACATCGGGCGCCGAGATCGGCGGTGCCTTCGGCGGCGAGAAGGAAACCGGTGGCGGCCGGGAATCGGGCTCGGACGCGTGGCAGAACTATATGCGCCGGCAGACCAACACGATCAACCATTCCACCGAACTGCCACTGGCGCAGGGCATCAAGTTCGACTTGTAAGAGGGTAAAATGAAGGCAAGGGCGCGGAAAAACCGCGCCTCATTGTCCCGGCAACCCGACCCAGGGAGGTAGCTCGCACCATGGATGCCACCCCGCCGACCAATACGGCGGCGATCGTCAGTCTGGTCTCGGGCATTCTGGCCTGGGTTGCAGTACCGCTTATCGGCGGCCTCGTCGCGGTCTTCACCGGACACGCCGCACTCAACCAGATCCGCGCATCCGCTGGGCTCGAGTCCGGCGAGGGTCTGGCAATCGCCGGTCTGATCCTGGGCTGGCTGCAGCTAGGTCTGCTGATCCTGGCGCTTGCCGGCTGGATTGTCTTTGCTGCATTCGCCGGAGCGATCGGCGGTCTTGCCCTGCTTTTCCTGGTCGGCGTCGGTCTGCTTTTTGCTGCGGGCCTGGCCGTGTTGTTGTGGATGCTTTTCCTCGGAGTCGCCTGAACCATGTACAGCTGGCTGAGAAAAGGACTGTTCTCGCTGCCGCCGGAAACCGCGCACGAACTGGCCATGGAATCGATGAAGTTCGGCGGCCACTTCGGCCTGCCTCGCCTGATGGCGGGTGCGGCGGTCGACGACCCGTTGGTACTCATGGGCATCGAATTTCCCAACCGGGTGGGCCTGGCCGCCGGGCTGGACAAGAACGGCGACTACATCGACGCGCTCGGCCAACTCGGCTTCGGCCACCTGGAACTCGGCACCGTCACGCCCAAAGCGCAGCCCGGCAATCCGCAGCCACGCATGTTCCGGGTCAAGCCGGCCCAGGCCATCATCAATAGAATGGGCTTCAACAACAAGGGCGTCGACCATCTGGTCGAACGCCTGAAAGCGCGGCGCTACGCCGGTGTGGTCGGCGCGAACATCGGCAAGCAGAAGGAGACGCCGGTCGACCGGGCGGCCGAAGATTATCTGATTTGCCTGGAAAAGATCTATCCGCACTGCGACTATGTCGCTGTGAATATTTCTTCTCCCAATACCGAGAACCTGCGCCAGCTCCAGGACAGCGGGCATCTCCGCGAATTGCTCGAAGCAATCGTGCAGGCCGGCGAACGCCACGCCGAGACTTTTGGCGGAAAATGCCCCATCGTCGTCAAGATCGCGCCCGACTGGGAGGACGCCGCGCTCAGCGATGCGCTTGAAACAATTGCTGCCTCCGGCGTCGACGGCCTGAACGCAACCAACACGACAATCGCTCGCGACGCGATTGCCGGCCAACCGCACGTCGACGAGACAGGCGGCCTGAGCGGTGCGCCGCTGCTGGCCCCGTCGAACAAGGTACTGGCCCGCTGCCGCGAGGTTCTCGGCGAATCGTTTCCGATCATGGGCAGCGGCGGCATCATGAGTGGCGCTGACGCGGTCGCCAAGATCGCCGCCGGAGCCGATGTAGTGCAACTCTATACCGGGTTCATCTACAACGGGCCGGACCTGGTGGGCGACTGCGCGCGGTCCATCGCCGCGGAGTACGACGAGGAGTACGACAATGCCTAGTGAGGTCCAAAGAAACGCGCCGCTGGACGCTTTGAGCACCTTCCGGCTTCCGGCCCGCGCGATCGAACTTGCACGCCTCGAGGACACCCACGACCTGCCCGACCTGCTCGACACGCAATTGCCCGTGCTGCTCCTGGGCGGCGGCAGCAACACGCTTTTTGTCGACAACTTCCCCGGCCGGGTCATCGTCAACCGGCTGCGCGGCGTCGACAGCGAAATCATCGACCGCGACCGGGTGCTGGTGACCGCAGCCGCCGGCGAGGATTGGCACGAACTGGTGCGCTGGACGCTGGATCGCGGCCTCTGGGGCATCGAGAACTTGGCGATGATTCCCGGCCTGGTCGGGGCCGCGCCGATGCAGAACATCGGCGCCTACGGCGTGGAATTGGCGCATTGCCTGGAATCGGTGGAAGTGTTCGACCGGCAAACGGGAAGAATCGAAAGACTGGATGCTTCAGAATGCGGCCTGGACTACCGCGACAGCCGCTTCAAGAGCGCCGACCGGGACAGGTTTGTCATCCTAGGCATTCGACTGGAGTTGATGATGCACGGCACGCCGGTTCTCGAATACCCGTCGCTGCTGGAGGAATTGGAACGACATGGGCACGCCAAGCCCGAGGATCCGCGCACCGTGGCAGCCGCCGTCATGCGGGTTCGTAAGCGCAAGCTGCCCGACCCCGGCCTCATCCCCAGCGCGGGAAGCTTCTTCAAGAACCCGGTTGTGAAGAACGCTTTCGCTCAAACCCTTGCCGACCGTAATCCGGACCTGCCCAACTGGCCCGACAAGCCCGGCTTCACCAAGCTCTCGGCCGGCTGGCTGATCGACCAGCTCGACTGGCGCGGCAAATCGGTGGGCGGCGCGCAAGTCTTCGACCGTCACGCGCTGGTGCTGATCAACCGGGCCAATGCCAGCGGCCAGGATGTACTGAGCCTTGGCCGCGACATCAAAGCCAGCGTGCACGACCGCTTCGGTATCAAATTGGAGGCCGAGCCTTTGTTGATCGGCGGTTCGATCTGACGCAAGCCGATTGCTGAGCGCAACTTGGAGCGGTTGCTTTCGCTGCGCTCAAGGGAGCGAGCGGCTGTGCCGCTCGGTTCGAACCGATTGTGATGGTCGGCGGTTCGAATGGGGTTTCGTGTCGTTCGGAGGACCGGATGGTTCCGAGGTTTCTACTATTTAATGGTGCCGGTGGACGGATTCGAACCGCCGACCCACGCATTACGAATGCGTTGCTCTACCACCTGAGCTACACCGGCATTGGGTGATACGAAGCCGCGTATTATAAATGGAAAAAGGGCCTGAGGGAACCGGTCCGCGCGAAGGAACCGGCGGAAGGTGGATTCCGAGAAGCTGATCCGGCTAGAAATCGTTCAGGGTGCTGCTGAGCGCTTGACTGGCGGTGGCCGCCGGTCAAGTGCTCAGTGGTGCCCTGGACGATTTCTGATTTTTCAGTCTTTCGTTACCCGGTTCATTTCAAGCAGGCTGATCGAACCGCTCTTGACCTTGTTCAGGGCCGCGCGGCGCAGGTCGATGATGCCTTCGACCTTGCTCTGGCGCTCGATTTCCAGGGCGGTGCCGCCCTGCAGGATGATCTGCTCGATTTCCTCGGTGACGGGCATCACCTGGAATACGCCGGAACGCCCCTTGTAGCCCTCGTTGCACATGTTGCAACCCTTGGCCTGGAAGAGCTGCAGGCCCTCTTCGATCTCTTCTTCGCTGAAGCCCGCTTTCTTCAGAGCCTCGGGTGGAAGGTCGTCTTCGGGCACCTTGCACTTGTGCAGGGTACGGGCAAGCCGTTGGGCCATCACCATGTGAACCGCCGAAACGATGTTATAGGGTGGTACGCCCATGTTGGCCAGCCGGGTGATGGACTGGGGTGCGTCGTTGGTATGCAATGTGGAAAGCACAAGGTGACCGGTCTGAGCCGCCTTGATGGCGATTTCTGCGGTTTCAATGTCCCGGATTTCCCCGACCATGATGATGTCGGGATCCTGGCGCAGGAATGAACGAAGCGCCTTGGCGAACGTAAGGCCCTGCTTCGTGTTCTGTTGCACCTGGTTGATGCCCGGCATGCGGATTTCGACCGGATCCTCGACCGTGGAGATGTTGCGGCCCTCGTCATTGAGCAGTCCCAGCGCTGTATACAGCGACACCGTCTTACCGGAGCCGGTCGGGCCGGTGACCAGCACCATGCCGTATGGCTTGCTGATGGAATCCAGGTAAATGTCTTTCTGATGGGGCTCAAAGCCGAGTTTTTCAGGACTGAGATATGCGCCCGATCCGTCCAGGATACGCAGCACTACCTTCTCGCCCCATAGCGTGGGACAGGTAGAGACACGAAAATCGAACGCGCGATTCTTGGAGATGTTGAGCTTGATACGACCGTCCTGAGGTACGCGCCGCTCGGCGATATCCAGGTTGGCCATGACCTTCAGCCGGGCCGACAGGCGGCTGGACATCTTGTTCGGCGGGCGCATCTGGGTCTTGAGCACGCCGTCCATGCGGAAGCGAATCCGGTAGCTGTCTTCGTAGGGTTCGAAGTGAATATCGGAAGCATCCTTGCGGATGGCGTCGATCAGCACCTTGTTGACGAATCGCACGATCGGGGCGTCATCCGAGGTTTCCTCGACGCTTTCCTTTGCCTGCTGATCGGCCTCGAAGCTGAGAGATTCGAGATCCTCGTCGCCGGCCGTAAGTTCCTCGAAGGCCTGGTTGGAGCCGGCCATGATCCGGTCGATAGCCTGGCCGATCGAATCGGCGGCCGCCAGCACGGCCTCGACGTTGAGCCCGGTGGTAAAGGCCACCTCGTCGATCCCCGACTGGTTCGTCGGATCAGCCACAGCCACGAACAAACGCTTGCCACGCTTGATCATCGGAAGTAGCAGATGCTTGCGCATCAAGTCTTCCCTTACCAGGTCGCCGGGGGCGTTGCGCAGGTCGACTGCATTGAGATCGAGTAGCGGCAGGCCGAATTCGTCGGCGGCGACGTGCGCGAAGTCGGCCGGGTCGATCAGGTTTTCGCGAACCAGGTGGCTGGTGAAAGTGCGGCCAAGTTCGGCAGCATTCGCCAGCGCTTCGGTTGCCTGCTCCTCGCTGAGCAGGCCTTCCTCGACGAGCCGGCGGCCCGTACCCGGGAGGCGCGCGCTGGTCAAAGATTCAACAGTAGATGCCATTAAATTCTTTCCCCGACCCGCGACCGCGCGAGATGCGCGATGACCGAGCCTTGCTGCATGTTAAAGCCAAGTGTCGAACTTACGCTCAAGATGCTGATTTGTCAATCATTGTCGGGTTGGTCCTCAAATCCGTAATCCACTCGGTACGGTGGCGGCTCTCCGCCCTCACCCTTCAGGTAGTGATTCATCCAGCGCATCAGCCTCAGTGAGTAATCATAGCGACTGGCGGCGCGTCGGTTGCCGTGGCCCTCGCCAGGATAAAGCACAAGGCGCACCGGCGGCGGATTTTCCTGAAGCTTCAGGAAACGGTAGAACATCCGGGACTGGGTCGGATCGACCCGCGGGTCGGCATCTCCGTGCAGGATCAGGATAGGCGTGGCCGCCTTCTCGACATAGTAAAGCGGCGAGGCCTGCCGGAACAATTCCCAGTCCTCCCACGGCCACTTGCCCAGGTGCACGAGGTTGAATTCCCACGGGATGTCGGAGGTTCCGAACGCCGCAATCTGGTTGCTCAGGCCTACGTTCATCACGGCCGCGGCGAATCGCTCCGAATACTGCGTCGCGCCCCAGGCGGTAGCGTAGCCGCCGTAGGAACCGCCCGTGATCCCGACGCGGTCGCCATCGACCATGCCCTGCTCGACAAGGTAATCGACGCCGTCGACCAGGTCGTCGAATTCCTCCATGGCCGGCCGACCGAAGCTCAGTTGCGTGAATTCGACGCCGCGACCGGTGGAACCTCGGTAGTTCTGGAAGAACGTGAAGTAACCTTCGCTCGAAGCGTGTTGCGCCGGGGACGAATAGCCGGTGAGCCAGCCATTGGAATAATGCGATTCCGGGCCGCCGTGCACATTGAGAATCAGCGGATACCGGTTTCCTTCCCGGTAGTCCAGGGGATAGACCAGGATGCCTTCGATCCTCAGCCCGTCGCGCGCCTGGTAGCTGACCACTTCCTGCCTCGCAAGCGCCACGTCCGCCAACCACGGGTTCGAATTCGTCAGGCGCTCGGCCCGGCCGCCGCTGATCCTGTAGACCTCGTTGGGATGGGACGGCGTGTTGCCGTACAAAGCGACGTCGCCGTCGCCGGATATCGAAAGGCCGGTGAAGACGGGGCCGTCTTCGATCAGGGTTTCCCGATTTTCGCCGTCGGCGTCGATAGCGCCCATGCGAACGCCGGTGCCCTCGTAGCTCAGGAAACCGATCCGGTCGTCCTCCAGCCAGCCCAGGTGCCAGACGTGCCCTTCCAGCCCGGGAATCAGATCGGTGAATTCGCCGCCGTCGCGCCCGGCCAACATCAAGCGTCCTTCACGCGAATCGTTGATAAGGTTGGTGCCGATGAAAGCCAGATATCGCCCGCCGGGGCTCCAGGCCATTTCTCCAAGCTTTCCCGGGTTCTCGATGCGCCCGAGCTCCTCGCCCTGCAGATCGACGATCCGGATCCGCGTGAACACCAGCGTGTCGTCGACCAGCTGCTGCGGGGTGATCTTGACGGCCAGGCGATCGCCTGCCGGCGACCATGCCACGTCCTGGATGGAGCCTTCCAGAGCAATCCTGCGCGGACTGGCATCAACTTCGTCCAGATCGAGAATCCAGATCCGTCGATCTTGCAGGCCTTCTTCATAGATGACCTGATTGAAGCCCTGTTCCTCGAGCTTTTCATCCGCCTCATCGTCGGGCTCGAACGCAAGCAATGCAACCTGACTGCCGTCCGGGCTGAACGAGTAGCCGGATATGTCGGTTTCCAGTGACGCCATGGCACGCGCCTCTCCGCCATCGACCGAAATCGCGTATAGGCGGGTCGTGGCGTCGTCGCCACGCTTGTCCAGAAACACGATGCGGCGTGAATCGGGGTGCCAGCCCATTCCGTCAACGTTGACCTGGCCGGTAATGAAGGGTCGCGACTCGCCGTTTTCGATAACGTGAAGCTCGCTCCAGGCGGGGCCGTCTTCTTCTTCGGGGATGTCGCGCGGTACCGAACGCAGATAGGCGATTCTCTCGCCGTCGGGGCTGATCTGCGCGTTGCCGACCTGGCTGAGATCGGCAATCTGCTCCAGACTCATGCCCTGCGCGAATGTCAGGGCCGGCATGGCAAACAACAAAAATCCGACCAGCTTGAACGTATTTCTCATACAACACTCCGCGTACCAAGGACAATAGTTGGAAAATACCGCAATCGCGGTCTGCGCGCCGGTTATTGGGTAGACTGCCGGGCAACACCGCACCCTTTTCCGAAACTCGGCACGCGCAACGCGAAACTATATCAGATCGAATCCAGCCCCTATTCAGGGTGCCTCTCAACATCCTTGCCGGGTCGTGACAGATCTTGCACAAACGCCGGCCAGAACACAGAGCAGCGTCCGCAAAGCCCTTGCGCGGTCAGCGCAGGTCGCGCTGGAATATCTCTGTCGTCCAGACGCGCTCACCATCGCTGTCGTGCAGTCCGAGACGCAGCACCCGGTCGTCGCGGGGTCCGCTGATTTCCGCAAGACCGAACCCTCGCCGCTCAAAAAGGCTTTCCGGGACCCGGTACTGATTCTCGCCGGCCCTGGGGGAGCTTGGACCCGCCGTCAACGGGGAGACAGTCCATTCGTAGAGCGGATAGTCCACGCCGTTTTCCTTTTTCATCAGCACCGAATGGTGGCGGTCGCCGGAAAGAAACAGTACGCCAGGAATGTCCTCGGCGTCTATACGGTCGAGGATCTCGCGGCGTTCGCCGGGTGCCAGGTTGATGTAGTTTTCGCCGGTCTCGGCGCTGTTGAGGAACTGGCCGCCCATCACCACAAACTTGAACGAGGCCGAACTGGCCTTGAGTGCGTCCAGCAGCCATTCGACCTGCTCGCGGCCGAGCACGGTGCGTTGTCCGGTAACACGCCCGTTGGCCTGGCGAAAGTAGCGGTTGTCGAGCATGAAGAAGGCCGCGTCGTGCCACTCGAAATAGTGCGTGACTCCGCCGACGGTCGAGTCGAATTCAGGATTGGGCCAGAATTCCCCGAAAATCTTCAGCGCCTGCCCGCGAAGCCGATACGAGCGGTCCGAATCGTTCGGACCGAAATCATGATCGTCCCAGGTCGCGTAGTGGTGCGTGCTGGAGAGAAGCCGCTGCAACTCGGGCAGCTGGCGGGTATGGCTGTAGCGTGCATACATTGCCGAAACCGAATGCCAGTCGGCTTCACGGTAGTAAACGTTGTCGCCCAGCCAGAGCATGAAATCGGGCTGCCTGTCGGCGATCGCGTCGAATACCTGATAATCGCCGCCGTAAGGCCGGCCGGGGCGATCGTATTCGGGCTGGTTGACGTAGGCGCAGGAGCCCAGGGCAAATGAAAAGGCCGGCGGATCGCTTCGCCACTGCCACAGTGGTTGGGTGCGAAACCGCTGCTCGAATGCCGGCGTGACGGCTTCCCCGTCGATCAGCACGCTGTAGACGTACTCGGTGCCCGGCTCCAGGTCGGTCACGTCGACTTCCAGGGTGAAGGCGCTGGCCGCCTCCGTGACAACATCCCGGCTGACGCGAGCCAGTTGTTGTTTGCCGTCGGGCCAGTAGCGCACGGCCACTGAAGCGGATTGATCGGTTTGCACCCAGATTTTCACCGCCCGCATGGCCGAGTGACCGGGCATTGGGCCAGCTGCCAGTTCAGCCGCCTGAAGCGACAGGACCGGCAAGATAACTGCCGTCAGGAGAAAGAAGTATCTCGACATTGCTTGTCGGTAGGCCGGAATGCTCAACCGTTGATTTTACAGCGGCGAGGCCTCGCCGGGCGCAACGGAAAGCGAATCCGGCCGATAGCAGGACCTGGGATCCGTGCGATCAAGTGAATCGATAGGGCGCTGGACGCACCCGGGGTACGTCCAGCCCGCCGGTGGCGAGTTCAGCCGCCTCCGCCCCCCTGCTGCTGCATAGCTCGCTGCATCATGGCCTGATATTCCTGCTGCGCCGTCTGGAGCTGCGCGATCAGCTGCTCGGTCTGCGGATTCTGTTCGGACATGGCTTCGACCAGGCCCTCGTTCAGGCTCTGGATCTCGGTTCGAATCGCCTCATCCTGCATCGCCTGGCGCTGTGCCTGCTGCAGCTGGGTCTGCTCTTGACGAATCTGCTGGGTTACCGCTTGGCTTTCCTCGGCTGAAAGCTCGCCGCCCTGCAGTTGTGCCTGAAGATCTCCGATCTCTTCGCGCGAGGCTTCGGGATCATGACCTGCCTCGACCATTTTCTCGTCGACGTTGGCCAGCAATTCGTCGCGCTGATCGGCCAGCTCCGGATTCGCCTCGATGGTGGCCTGCTGAATCTGCGCCAACTGCTGGTTCAGCTGCTGGATTTCGGCCTGCTTCTGCTGCACCTGCTGTATCAATCCACCGGCCTGTGCGCCCGGCACCGCCTCCTGTGCGGTCTGCTGCGACACTGCCGCGCCCGCTGACAGGGTCAGCGCAATACCGGTCAGTACTCTTGAACTGATCAATCCGAATTTCAACATGGATCTATATCCTCCTGATGAATGTGTTGGTGACTGAATCGAAAAAAGGCGACAGAATAGTTTGTCGCCCAATTACACCCACCGTAACAGATCAAGATATTTGCGTGGTTCACCTATGGCTCTGGACCCAGGAAACATCTGAATAGCTCTGCACAGGTGCAAAAGTCTTTGCGGGAGGCCCCGGCCTGGCTCGGGCGAGCGTGGTTTGGTTGTTCCGGACAAGCGAGCCCAAACAAGTTGGAGATCCCGCAAAGGCAAGTGCCATGAGAATCGCCGGAAAAGCCGCAGCTCGCGCCCGGACTGAGCCATGCTCCGCGGTTACACAGACTGCCGGCGCGCGTTCACCACTTCTCCGGCAGCGCCCAGAGCTCCACCCGGTCGAGTGCAATATACGGAACGGCAATCCGGCCCCGGCGGGAATCGATGCCTATATCGGCGGGCCGGCCCGGGGTGCCGAACAGTTTGACCGCTTCGCCGTTGCGCCACGACCAGATCGCCTGATCTGCCTGGCTGGCCACGATCAGGCGCCCGTCATACTCTTCCAGGCCATCGATATTGCCGCCCTCCGGCAGCCGGCCGATCTCGACCAGCTTGCCTTCGGCGGGCCGCCAGGCCTTCAGGTCCAGGCCGTCGCCCCAGGGCGCCAGCACGAACGCGTCGATCTCGGAGTACCAGACGATGCCGTTGGGCGGCGATTCGAGCGCTTCGGCGGCCAGCACCTCGATCTCGCCGTTATCGACCCTGAACAACCGCGCATCGCCGGTATCGGTCAGGTACAGGGCGCCGGCAGAATCTGCTTCGACATCATTAAGAAATCGCGGCGCGTGCTCCGAAAAATCGATGAATTCCAGCTGTTTGCCGGAAAATCGATCGAAACCGTGCAACCCATCGGCATCGGCCACCCAAAGTACGTCGCCGACGATCCGCATGCCGCGCGGCCCGTGCAACGGGAACGCCGATGTACCGACCATGAACCTGA
>DATFJJ010000182.1:0-2566 GCA_035269245.1 Wenzhouxiangellaceae bacterium
GCGGCGAATACCGCTTCGGCGATCAGCAAATAGACAAGCTCAAGCCGGCGGCGCGCCAGAAGCTCGGGCGCGAATCCGTCGGCTTCGTGTTCCAGCAATACCACCTGCTGGACGACCTCGACGTGGCCGAAAACCTCGAGCTGCCGTTGACCTACCGCGACCTGAAGCGCGCCGAACGCAAGGCACGCGTCGAGGAGATGCTCACCCGCTTCGAAATCGGGGACAAGCGCGATCTTTATCCCCGTCAGCTGTCGGGCGGTCAGCAGCAGCTGGTCGCCGTGGCGCGCGCGCTAATCGCCCGGCCGCGGGTGATCCTGGCCGACGAACCCACCGGCGCCCTGCATACCAGCCAGGGTGAAAAGATCATGGACCTGCTGGCGGAACTCAACGCCGACGGGGTCGGCATCATCCAGGTCACGCACAACCGGGATTACGCCGCGCGCGGCCAGCGGACCGTCGAGCTTCTGGACGGCCTGTTTCTGTCCGACGCGACGCTTGCCGATTCCTGAAAACATGCCTCTGAGCCGTAGCCTGGGTAAGCGACGCGCACCCGGGATCAATGCCTGAGCCAACCTGTGGCCCCGGTTGCGCGCTGCGCGCTTGTGCGGGCTTAAAACAACCGACGCTAGAACCGTTCCCAGCCCCTGCCAACCGAACCTGGACGAACAGCGATTGCTCCTGACCTGAAAAACACCTACAATCGCATTTTTGATAATGCGATACAGAGTGCGATTCATGAGCGATCTGACTGCAAATGATCTCAAGACGCGGGGCGTTTCCGCGTTGGAGCAAGCGCTTGGCGAGCACGGCGAGGCAACGATCAGCGTCCGGGGCCAACCGCGCTACGTGGTGATGAGCCTGGAGCACTACGAGCGTTTGCGTGAGGCCGAGATCGCGTCGGCCTGGCAGGAGGCGAAGGCCGCCGAGACCAGTGGCGATTACATCGTCGAGGCCGCATCAGAACATATCGCCCGGCTTCAGCGGGAAGCCGATGACGTATAGGCTTGTTTTTCCCGCTTCATATCGCAAGCGGGAGAAAGCGTTTCTGAAACGCCATCCCGACGTCCAAACGCGCTATTTCAAGACACTATTGCTCCTCGAAAGCAATCCGCACCACCCCTCCCTCCGACTCCATGCATTGAAGGGCCAGCTGCAAGGCCTTCATTCGGCATCGCTCTCAATGCGGTACCGAATCACGCTGGAGCTCGAGATCCGCGAACGCGAAATCTTGTTCGTCGACATAGGCAGCCACGGACGCGTCTATCGCAGCTGAAGTCAGCGTTTGGATCGTAACCCGGGTAAGCGAAGCGCACCCGGGATCAATGCCTGAACGAGCCTGGTCGACAAGCGGCGGGAATTCAGCCGTTGCGGAACCGTTCCAGCAGGCCGTCGAGTTCGTCGAGGCTGGTGTAGCGGATGGTGACCTGGCCCTTGCCGGAAGACGAATGCTTGACCGAGACCGGGGCGCACAGGTTTTCGCTCAGTTCCTGCTCCAGCCGCTCGATGTTCGGGTCCTTGCGCTCGGTCGGCTTCTTGTCCGGACCGCCCGCTTTCAGGCGCTTGACCAGTGACTCGGTCTGGCGCACCGAAAGCTCGAGGTTGACCACCTGGCGCGCGGCGTCGATTTGGGCATTGCCCGAAAGCGCCAGCAATGCGCGTGCGTGGCCCATGTCGAGCTTGCGCGCGTCGACCAGTTCGCGCACTTTCGGTTCCAGCTCGCGCAGTCGCAGCAGGTTGGTCACCGACGTCCTGGACCGACCGACATTGGCCGCGACTTGTTCGTGGGTAAGCTCGAATTCGTCGATCAACCGGGCCAGCGCACCGGCCTCTTCCATCGGGTTGAGGTTCTCGCGCTGGATGTTCTCGATCAGCGCCATCGCCAGCGTGACCTCGTCGGGCACGTCGCGGATGACGGCCGGGATTTCGTGCAGGCCGGCCTTCTGCGCGGCGCGCCAGCGGCGTTCTCCCGCTATGAGTTCGTAGCCCTTGCCCGAGCCCAGGCGTCGAACCACCACCGGCTGCACCACGCCCTGGGCCTTGATCGAATCGGCCAGTTCCTGGAGCCGGTCCGGATCCATGCCGGTGCGCGGCTGGTACTGGCCCGGCCGGATCTGGTCCAGCGGCAGCTTGCGCAGCTGATCCTCGGCCGGGCCGGCTTCGGTGCTGGTTTCATGCGCGGCTCGCGACTTGCCCAGCAGCGCGTTCAGGTTCCGGCCAAGCGGCGCTTTCTTGCGGGTTGCCATGTCAGGCCCTCATTCGTCTTACGTATTCGCCGGCCAGGCCGCGATAGGCCAGCGCGCCGCGCGATTCCGGATCGTAGGTCAGCACCGATTCGCCGTAGCTCGGCGATTCGGCCACGCGCACGTTGCGCGGCACGATGGTGTTGTATAGCTTCTCGCCGAAATGCTCGGACAACTGGCGCGAGACGGCGCCGGACAGGTTGTTGCGAACGTCGTACATGGTGCGCACCAGGCCCTCGATCTCCAGCGCCGGGTTCACCGAGTCCTGGATCTGCTCGATGGTGTTGACCAGCGCGGTCAGCCCCTCCAGCGCATAGTACTCGCAC
>DATFJJ010000183.1:0-2497 GCA_035269245.1 Wenzhouxiangellaceae bacterium
GGCGCCTGCCTTCGGCGCCGGTCGGCTGGATGCGAATCCACGCCTTGAGCGCATTGCGCGCACCGGCCGGACTTCCCTCGCCGCCGTAGCGCTTCCAGACGTTGCCGAGCTCGGGCGCAAAATAAGCCCCTTCGCCGAGCAGACTGTGGCAGTTGATGCAAGAGTTCTCTTCCCAGATATGCTTGCCGCGCTTGACCGAATCGGTCAGCCCGGCATGATCCGTCGACTCGGTCACGACGTAATAATGACTGTGCGCGGTCAAGCCGATGAAGGCCAGGAAGAAAAACAGCGAGCCGCCGAAAAAGATATTTCGGGCGGCATTGCGAGTGAGACCTTCTATCATTGCGAACTCCCGGTCGACATGGATAAGAAATCAACGACGGGATTATAACATGCTTTTAACATGCATCAATAGATGCCGGCCGACGCCACAGTGAACAAGTCGGGGGTCAGTACCGCAACACCGAATGGATCGCGTAAGGCACCCGCTCGGCACCCGAGAGAAATTCGAGTTCGATAAGCACTGCCGCGCCGGCGACTTCCGCACCCGCCTCGGCGAACAATTCGCAGGTCGCCGCCATGGTGCCGCCGGTGGCCAATACGTCGTCGATCACCAGCACCCGCTGACCCTCGGCTACCGCGTCGGCGTGCATCTCCACCGCGTCGCTTCCATATTCCAGCGCGTATTCCCGGCGAATGGTCTCGCGCGGCAGTTTGCCGGGCTTGCGCACCGGTATGAAGCCCGCGCCCAGTGCCCGCGCCACGCCGACGCCGAACAGGAAACCGCGCGATTCTATGCCGGCCACCAGGTCGATGTGCTTCCCGGCGAACGGTTCGTACAATCGGTCCACGGCCCAGGCCATGCCCTCGGGGCTGGCCAGCAGCGGCGTGATGTCCTTGAAAACGATGCCCGCCTCGGGCCAATCGGGAACATCGCGGATCAAGTGTCGGAAATTGGTCATGACGGTTGGCTTGAATCGAAAAAGGAGGATTGATGATACGCGATCGGTCTTTTCTCATCTCGCCGTCTCCGGCCATCCTGTTCACCAACCGGAAAGTGGTGACCGCCGGTTGCTCCCTGCTAATATTCGAAGCATGAGCACGCCCTTTTTTCTGCCTGTGGACGCCGCGCATCCGCGGCACAACCCGTGAACAGCCCGACGCATTCCGAGCTGCGCGATTTCTTGCTCGACGGCAGCGCACCGCTTGTGGTCAAGATCGGCTCGTCCCTGCTGATCAGCGAGGAAGGCGAACCCCGCCGCGATTGGATGTCAGGCCTGGCGCGACAGCTTGCCGGCCGAGCCGGTCCGGTCATTATCGTGTCCTCCGGCGCCATTGCGCTGGGCCGCTCGGCACTCGGCATCCAAGGCCGGCCCGCCAGCCTGTCCGAGGCCCAGGCCGCGGCCGCCGTGGGCCAGATTCGACTGGCCCGCACCTGGGCCGACGTATGGGCCGAGGTTTCGGCCGATGCGCCGACCGGCAAGCACCGTATCGCCGCCCAGCTGCTGTTGACGCTGGATGATCTTGAAGACCGGGGCCGTTACCTGAACGCTCGCAATACCGTCGAGACGCTGCTGGATCGCGGCGTGGTGCCGGTGGTCAACGAAAACGATACCGTCGCCACCGGCGAAATCCGTTTCGGCGACAACGACCGGTTGGGGGCTCGTGTGGCGCTTCTGGCGGGCGCCGAACTGTTGCTGCTGCTCAGCGACGTCGACGGACTGTTCGACGCCGACCCGCGCCGGAATCCCGATGCAAGACTGATCAATCAAGTCCCGGTCATCGACGCAGGCATCGAGTCGCTTGCCGGTAACGCCGAGGCCACCGGCTTCGGCACCGGCGGCATGGCCAGCAAGATCACCGCGGCGCGCATCGCCACCGCCGGCGGCTGCGCCGTGCTGCTCGCCAACGGCAACCACGACATGCCCATACAGGCCTATTGCGACACCGGCACGGGCACCTGCTTTCATGCCTCGAACCGGCCGCTCGCCCGGCGCAAGCAGTGGTTGCGTTCACTGCAGCACTCGGCAGGGTCGCTGGTGCTGGACGACGGCGCGGTCGATGCGCTGGCGCGCGGCGCCAGCCTGCTGGCCGGCGGCATTGTCGAAGTCAGGGGCCAGTTCCGGCGTGGTGATCTGATCGAGCTGCGGGGTCGCGGCACAGCGCTGGGCCACGGTCTTTGCGGCTACGATGCGGTGGAAACCCGACAAATCATCGGGCGGCACAGTCGCGAGTTCGAATCGATTCTCGGCTACGCCGGTCGCGGGCCGGTGGTTCATCGCGACGATTTGGTATTGTTTGATCGATGAAGATCCGGTTTCCGGTTTCCAGTTTCCAAAAAAGAACCAAACACCTCTGATTTACAGGAACGCACTGCATGGCAATGACTGACTCGAAGCCGGAAACTGTTATTGCGGAAATCGGGCGCAAGGCACGACGCGCCGCTGAAAGTCTTGTGCAGTGCGCCACGGTGCAAAAGAACCGGGCGTTGACCGAA
>DATFJJ010000184.1:0-15095 GCA_035269245.1 Wenzhouxiangellaceae bacterium
GCCGCAGATGGCCGCTTCGCGGCTCGTCCGAAGGGAGCGCCCGCAACGACGTTCCAAGCCTTGAACACAGAATAAAATTGTGCCCTGCGGCTTGCACCTTGTTGCGGACCCTTTGCGGAGCTTGCATACCATCAATTGATACCAGACAGTACATTAGAGTACAGCAGATGACTGAAAAATCCGATTCGAATCTGAGCTACAAGAGCGCCGGCGTCGACATCGACGCGGGCAACCGCCTGGTCGAGCGCATCAAGCCGGCCGTCAAGCGCACCAGCCGTGCCGAGGTCATGGGCGGCCTGGGCGGGTTCGGCGGCCTGTTCCACCTGGGCGGTCGCTTCCAGGACCCGGTGCTGGTGTCGGGCACCGACGGCGTCGGCACCAAGCTGATGCTGGCACGCCAGACGGGCCGCCATCGTGGTCTTGGCATCGACCTGGTGGCCATGTGCGTCAATGACATCCTGGTGTGCGGCGCCGAGCCGCTGTTCTTTCTCGACTACTATGCCTGCGGCAAACTCGAAATTGATGCTGCGGCCGAAGTCATAGAGGGCATCGCCGCCGGCTGTGAACAGGCCGGTTGCGCGCTGATCGGCGGAGAGACGGCCGAAATGCCCGGCATGTATACACCCGGCGAATACGACCTGGCCGGCTTTACCGTCGGCGCGGTGGAACGCGACCGCATCATCGACGGCAGCCGCATCGACGACGACTGCGTCCTCCTCGGACTGCCGTCGTCGGGCCCGCACAGCAACGGCTATTCGCTGATCCGCAAGGTGCTTGAACGGGCCGGGGGCGTGGAACGCAACGCCGACCGGATCGAAGCGCTGATGGCGCCCACCCGCATATACGTCGCCGACGTTCTACCGCTGCTGGACGATTTCGACGTTCGCGGAATGGCCCACATCACCGGCGGCGGCCTGGACGAGAACATCGTGCGGGTGATCCCCGATGGCTTCGGGGTGGAGATCGACACGAGCGCGTGGCAACCGCCGGAGATCTTCTCCTGGCTGGCCGAGGTCGGCCGGATCGATCCGGCCGAAATGCGCCGCACGTTCAATCTTGGGATAGGCTTCGTGCTGGTGGTGCCCGAAGCGGACGCCGAAAAAACTGCCGACCGGCTCGCCGACTCGGGGTCGGCGCGGCCGGTCAGGATCGGCCGGATTCGCCGCGTGGAAGTCGGCCAGGCGCGCGTGCGCTTCGGCGACGAATGAAACCCTGTGGCCTGGTCATACTGATATCCGGGCGCGGCAGCAACGCGATGGCGATTGTCGATGCCGCTGCCCGCGGCGTTCTTGCCGTGCCGGTCCACGCGGTCGTCGCCGACGGCCCGGCCGCCGGCCTGGAACGGGCAGCCAAGAGAGGCGTCGACACCGCCATGGTGCCTCGCAACGCCTACCCCGACCGCAACGCGTTCGAAACGGCGCTGGCCGAAACCATTGCCGGCTTCCGGCCCCGGTTGATCGCCCTGGCCGGCTTCATGCGGGTCTTGTCGGCCGGTTTCGTCGACCGGCACGCCGGGCGCATGATCAACATCCACCCTTCCCTGCTGCCGAAATACCGCGGTCTGGACACGCATGCCAGGGCCCTGGCGGCCGGCGACGCCGAGCATGGCGCCAGCGTTCACTGGGTCACCCCGGAACTCGACGCCGGCCCGGTGATTGCCCAGACCCGGGTGCCGATTCGCGATGGCGACGATGCTGAAACCCTGGCCGCGCGGGTGCTGGAACAGGAACACAGACTTTATCCGGCGGCTCTGGCACTATTATTCGCCAATCCGGTCGGAGACAGGCATGAGACATCAGACAACAGCCCTCCACCGATTCTTGATCGCGATTTCGATGACGCTGGGCGCCTGCTCCGCGCTGGCCGCTGAATCCCCGCCCTTCCAGCCCTACCAGGCCAGCTATGCGGTCACCCGCGGTAATTCGGAAATCGGGCGGGTGGACGTCGAACTCAGTCAGCGCAGGGACGGCCTCTGGCATTACGTCATCGAATCCCAGGCCACTGCCTGGTATATCAAGATGCTGGGAATCTCGACCAGCGAAACCTCGTGGGTCCAGTGGTACCGGGACCGCGTGCTTCCCCTGACCTATCATCACGTTTCACGCGAGCCGGGCAGCGACCGGTTCTGGCAGCACAGCTATGACTGGCAGGAGATGCAGACCGAGACCCGGACGCACGAAGGGGATCTGACCGTCCAGCTGACAAGCGGCGTGGTCGATCCGCTCAGCCTTCGTCTGGCCGCCGTCGTCAGGATTGCCGAACAGGCCCCGAACTTCGAAAGCTTCACGATGCAGGTACTGGAACGCGACGAAATCGAGCAGCAGGAATACCGCTACAACGGCACGGAAATGCTGGAAATCGACGGCCGATGCTACCGGACGGCCGTGTTCAAGCGCTTTCGGAAAGAGGGCTCCAGCCGCAATTACACGGCCTGGCATGCCGAGTCCCTGGGCTGGATGCCGGTGCGGATCGCGCATGAGGACGACGGCAAGCCGATCTCGCTGACGCTGAAAGAATGGCACTCCAGTTCGATCGACCTGCCGGCACCATTGCCGTGCAACCCCCCGAGCAACGGCGAACGACAAAGCCAACAGGATTGATGCCGGCTTGCCGTCTGATTTGAAAAATCGGTACCACGCAGTACACTGGTGGTTCTTCGAAATGATGATTACGGATTCAGTTGGTCTGTCAGCGGTCAGGGCAAGGCGCCACAGGAACCCTGAACCCGCAATTATCATGTTGAAGGACCACTAGTTGAAGGACCACTAGGGACATTCCAAACGGGAGTCACGACCATGCGCAGAATCCTTTTACTCGTCATCATCGCCAGCGGTATCGCGCTGACATCAGGCTGCGCCGTCAACCCGGTCACCGGCGAGCGCAATCTCAGCCTGGTGAGCGAACAGTGGGAACTCGACGTCGGCGCCCAGCAGTACGCACCGCTGCGCCAAGCCCAGGGCGGGGATTTCACGCTCGACCCCGGTCTGGTCGACTATGTCCAGCAGGTCGGCCAGCGGCTCGCGGCCGTTTCCGACCGTGACCTCCCGTATGAATTTGCAGTTATCAACGAATCCGTGCCGAACGCCTGGGCGCTGCCCGGCGGCAAGATCTCGATCAACCGCGGCCTGCTGACCGAAATGGACAGCGAAGCCGAACTGGCCGCCGTACTCAGCCACGAAATCGTGCATTCGGCCGCCAGCCACGGCGCCCAGAGCCAGTCGCGCGGCATGTTGCTGCAGGGCGCGGTGCTTGCGGGCGGTATCGCCGCCGGCGCGGCGACCGACGACGATCGCTATACGCAGGCCGCATTGCTCGGCGGCATGGTCGGCGCGCAGTTGATCTCGAAGCGCTATTCGCGGGATGCCGAACGCGAATCCGATCTCTACGGCATGCGCTACATGAAGCGCGCTGGCTACAACCCGAGGGGCGCCGTGGAACTGCAGGAAACCTTCTTGCGAATCTCCGAAGGCCAGAGACAGGACGCCTTTTCGGCCCTGTTCGCCTCACACCCGCCCAGCCAGGAGCGTCTCGAAAACAACCGTGAATTGCTTGCCGAGCTCGGCGATTCAGGCCGGATCGGGCGCGAGGAATACCAGAAGCAGATTGCTCTATTGGAGCGCGCTCAGCCGGCTTACGAGGCTTACGATGAAGGCCGCGAGGCGCTGCAGGAAGGCGACACGGAAACCGCGCTGGAAAAGGCAAACCGGGCGATCGAAATCGCACCGGGCGAGGCCCTGTTCTATACCTTGCGCGGCGACTCGCTGGCCGAACGCAACGATTTCCGGCAGGCCGAACAAGCCTACACGCAAGCCCTGGCCCGCAATCCCGGCTGGTTCTATCACCATCTCAAGCGCGGCATGGCGCGCGCCGAACTTGGTCGGAACGCCCGGGCGCGAACCGACCTGCAGGCCAGCATCGAGCGTATGCCTACCGCCGCCGGGTACTTCTACCTGGGCAGCGTGGAACGCGAATCCGGCAACCGCGCCGAGGCTATCGAGCATTTTCGCGTCGCCGCGCAGTCCGAGACACCGACCGGGCAGCGCGCCCGGCAGGCGCTGCAGGACATGGGGGTTGCGCCGCAGGGATGAGGGCACCCTGGCCCGGTTCGGCGGCTTTCGATCAAGTTCATTTCGCGACGCGGGATGAGGGCACCAGGCCGGGTGCGCCGGCTCCTAAATAAAATTCAACTTCATTTCGCCCCGCGATGTGGAGAGCACCGGGCGGAGTGCGGCGGCTTTTAAGTCAAATTCAACTTCATTTCGCCACGCGCTGCGCGCTTGCAGGCGACCTACTTTTCACAAGCGCCTGAAAAGTAGGCAAAAGCGCTTTTTACAGGCGGCAGCTGTTGGCGGTGCCGGTCCGAGCGGGCTGAGGTTAGGTGTAAGGGACGGGGCTTCGTTCGGAGATCTTTTTGTACGAGCGCCGTGTTCGTCTTCGGCTTACGGGCGACGAAAAGGTTGCGGCTTCGATGATTATCGGAGCGGGGTTGTCTCGGTTCAACCCGCACCAATCAACTGGGGAGGCTGAAGCGGGTTTCAGCTTTAGGCCATGAGGAAGGTCCGGG
This sequence comes from Wenzhouxiangellaceae bacterium, assembly GCA_035269245.1. Classification (GTDB taxonomy): domain Bacteria; phylum Pseudomonadota; class Gammaproteobacteria; order Xanthomonadales; family Wenzhouxiangellaceae. The sequence goes on from DATFJJ010000184.1 coordinate 4,565, forward strand.
CCCGGTTTCGCTCAGTGTTCCTGCCCCGTGGCGGGCATGATGAAGCTGCTCGGCAGAGTTTTTGTAGGAGCGGGCTCCGGCCGCGATTGGTCTTGAGTTCATCGGCGCCGGAGCCGCCTCCTACAAAACAACGAAACGGCAGATTTCGCAGGTCGGGGCGCCGTCCCCGACGCGATTGTGGGGTGGCATCCCCGACGCGGTTGACATGACAACTGTCGCGACAATCGTAATCACCATCGTCATGACAGGCACCTCCCCAGCATCCCGTCGCGGATGTCACCGTGACCTACTGCGGGCCGGACTGGCGCCGTCGATTTCCGAACGAGCGGTGGCCGACGCCAGGCTTATGGCACGAACCCAAGGACAGCCGGTTGCAGAATTACCAAGCAGCCCAAACCACCGCGCCCACTAAACACCCCAATCCGGAACCTTCTTCAGCATCCACCGACGAGCACAACGCCTCGATCGAAGCGCCCCCGCTCCGACAACCATCGAAGCCGGAATCTTCGCGTCACCCGTAAGCCGAAGAAGAACACGCCGCACGGACAAGAAGATTTCCAGCCAATACCGCGATCAAACACCTAACCACCCGCTCCATCGACCCGCAACGCAACCCTCTGCCGCCTGTAAAAGCGTTTTTGCCTACTTTTGTCGCGACTGACAAAAGTAGGTCGCCTGCAAGCGCGCAGCGCGTGGCGAAATGAATTTGAAGTTGGAAGTTACAAACTTGAAGCCGAAATCAGAACCTGCCCGAAAGACAAAAAGTTCTAAAAGCACGGAATTTCGAAATTCCGGGCTTCGGGCGAAGCCCGAAGAATGAACCGCCACGGCGACCGGGTGCCCGGATCGATCTGGTAGTCGATCCAGAACTGCGGAATTTCCTCGCGTCGAATCGACAGCTGGGCGTCGAAGCCCAGACGCCGGACCGAAGACAACCGGCGGCGGGCATTGTCGAGGTCCTCGAACAACCCCAGCGAAACGGCGTCCGGCAGATCGGCATCGGCGACGACGAAATAGTCCTCGACACCGCGCTCGGCCAGGCGCCGGGCCAGCGCGATCGCGCCGGAGCGGCTCGGTGCGGAGACGAAGACCCACCACCCGCGATCGCGATCGGCCTGGGTGGTGCGCAGCCGAAGCTGGTCGGCGAACGGGCGCAAACGGTCCTCTGCCCGGCTTTGCTGTACCAGGGTAGCGAGGGGGCCTATCGTGAAACAGCGCGGGCCGGAAGCGGTTGCACGTCGATAGGCATCGGCCACGAGTTCGGCCTCGGGCACCGCCGGATCGGGCGGCGGCGCCTCGGGCAGAGGCTGCGTTTCCGGTTGCAGCATGCGCAGCACCAGCACCAGACCATTGGCCAATACCAGAACGATTACCGCGATTCGCCAGAAACCTGTCATCCCGGATTAGTACCCGCTCAACGATTCAGCGGCCATCGCCAGGCCGCGCAACACCAGGTCGGGCTCGACCCGGGCCCCTTCGAGCAACGATTGTAACGGCCCAGCCGCGCCTCCGGTCATGACCAGCGCCGGTTCTCCGCCGAGATCGGGCACCCGGGCGGCAAGCCGGTACGCTTGCGCAATGCCGCCCGCCTGCTGCAAAAGCAGACCATCCTCGATGCCCTGGGCGGTGTCGCAGGCCGGAAGCGGCAGCGCACTGTGCGCATGCGGTTCCCGTCGCAACCCCGGGGCGCGAGCCAGCAGACCTTCGCGTGCGGCATCAAGGCCCGGCATGATCCAGCCGCCTCTGTGCACGCCCAGCCCGTCGACGAGGTCGATAGTGGTCGCGGTGCCGCAATCGACCAGGCAGAACGGCGCGCGCAGCGCAGTCCAGACCGGTTGCATCGCAAGCCACCGATCCACGCCTGTGCCGGGATAAGACGCGGCCACCGGCAACGCCGTCGACCCGGTGGTGACCGTTGTCCATTCAAACCCGGCACGTGCCAGTTCGTCGGTAACCCTCTCAGTGACCTGCGGCAGCGGCACTGACGAGAGCCAGAAATGGTCGGCAGCCGCCGGCGCCTGTTCGGCGAGCCATCCGCCGAAATCTTCGAGCCGAATCGATTCGCCGGCAGCCAGACCTTCTCCGGCCCGACGTGCAAGCTTGAGCCGGCTGTGGCCGAGCTCCAGAAGCCAGTCAGTGCGCACGGACACTGACCTCTCCTGCATTCACGCTTCGGATGCCGCCGCTGTATTTGACGCGCAATCGACCCTGTGCATCGACGCCCGCGGCAACGCCTTCGAGTACGCTCCCGGTTCCGAACGCTACCCGCACATTACGGCCCTCCAGCGCATCCAGCTCCTTCCAGCGCGCCATGAAAGGCTCGAAGCCGGCGCGCTCGAATTGCGCGAATGCGGTATCCAGCGCGCCTGTCAGCCGGCCAATGAGCCGGCTGCGATTGCAACTACCCCCGAGATCGTGGCGCCCGGGCGTTGCAGTGTGAATGTCGGTCCATGGCTGGTCCGGCGCAATGAAACCGCATGACTCGGTTTCCCCGCGCGGCAGGCGCACGTTGATGCCGATACCTGCAACCACCTCGCAAGGACCCTCGCTGGCGCCGCGGATCTCGATCAGCAGACCACCCAGCTTGGCGCCACCGACGATTAAATCATTGGGCCATTTCAGCGCCGCGGGAACGCCCTCGCCGATGACAACCTCGGCGGCGACTATGCCGGCGACCAGGCTGAGCGACCCGAGCCGCTGCAAGCCGCATTCGAATTTGAAACCGAACGATAAATACACACCGCAACCCGGCGGCGAGATCCAACCCCGTCCCCGGCGTCCGCGCCCGCCCGATTGGTATTCCGCGGCCCGCACGCGGCGGTGCGCAAAATGCTCGGTGAGATCGCGGTTGGTGGAATCGGTTCGGTCGACGATATCGACGGTCACATCGGGCGAGTCCGCAGCCCGGTGAATCTCAGCGGCATCGAGCAGCCGAATCGGCCAGGCCAGGCAGTAGCCGCTGCCGCGCACTGCAGCCACCGGCAGGCCGGCGCAGCGCAATTGTTCTACCTGTTTCGGGACCTCGGAAGGACTGATGCCGGTCTCCGCGGCGTAGCGCGTGAGATCGAGCGGCCTACCGTCTGCCAGCGCCCTGAACAGGCGAAACGCTTCGGGTGTCATCGCTTGCGCTTGAGGACGCGCGCCTTTTCGAACCGGTTTTCTGTGCCGCTCTTCAGGCGCGCGAGATTGCTTCTGTGGGTGAACAGCAAAAGCCCGGCCAGTGCAATCGCCAGCACGCCAAGCGCCGGCGCGACCGGATCCGGGCCGAGCAACCACATTGCCGGGACCAGGCTCAGGCCCGCCAGCACGGTGGCCAGACCGACGTAACCCGTCCCCAGCAATGCGACCAGCCAGACGACGACAAGCGGCAGGATGCACCAGGGTGCAACCGCCGCAACCACACCGACAGCGGTTCCGGCGCCCTTGCCACCCCGGAAGCCGAAATACACCGGCCAGACATGACCGATCACGGCAGCCAGGCCGCACAGAGCACCAACGCTGGCGGTCGTCAGCGGCAGACCTTCGCTGAAAAATGTCGGCAACATGGGCACCACCAGCGCGGCGAGGACGCCTTTGCCGATGTCGATCAGCACCACCAAAAGCGCAAACAGCCAGCCGACGCTCCGGAGCGCATTGGTGCCCCCGGCATTGCCCGAGCCCATCGAACGGATGTCGACGCCGCGCAGCCGCCCCAGGACCAGCGAGCCGGAAATCGATCCCAGCAGGTAGCCGAGCAGCGTCATCCAGACCACGTCAAGCATCGTCTTCACCCTTTTCGTGGGGTTCCGGTGAAGTCCAGGGTTGCAGACCCACCAGCAACGCCCCCGGCCCCGCGTGCACGCCCACCGCCGGCGAGGCTTCCTCTATCCAGCAGGCATCCACCTCGGGATGGCCGATCAGCAACAAATCACGCAGGCGCCTGGCGTCGGCCTCGGCGTCGGTATGGCTGATCAGGATTCTGTAGGTGGCGCCACGATCCATGCGGCGGGCGAGATAGCGCGCGAATCGCGGCACGGCACCTGCTCGGCCCCGAATCACGCCGCGTGCGGTCAAGTGGCCGTCCTCGGTATTGGCCAGCACCGGATTCAATCGCAGCTTGCGCGCCAGCCAGTGCATCCAGGGCTTGACCCGCCCACCCTTGACACCCCAGGAAAGGTCGCGGGCCAGGGCGAAGGTCCGAGTTTTGGGCACCAGATCCTCGAGCGCGCGAACGATCTTGCCCATCGGCCACCTATTGGCCGCCGCCTCTGCGGCGAACAGGGTCAGCAGCGCTTGCCCACATGCGGCATTGAGCGAGTCGAAGACCTTCACCGGCTGGTCGTGCATGCGGCCGGCGGTCTGCTCGGCGGCCTGGCAGGTACCACTGAGCTTGCCGGAAATCGGAATCGCCAGCACCTCGTGACCGTGGCTTGTCAGCAATTCGAACTGGCGTCGGAAATCGCGTGGCGGCGGCTGCGAGGTCTGCGGGTGCACATCGGATTCGGCCAGCCGCGCATAGAACGCGGAGGGTTGAATCGAAAGCTTGTCGAGAAACTCCTCGTCGCCGAAGAACAGCCTCAGCGGAACCACGTGAATGGCGAGCCTGTCGATCTCATCAGCCGGCAGATCGGCCGCCGAATCGGTGACCACTGCGATCCGTCCGCGCTGATTGATCAAGCCATGCTGACGGGTCATGTCGTCGGCTTTCTGCTGCTTGATCTCGCCGAAATCGGCGCAGATCCTGAACACCTCGCCGGGCCGATCGGTGTGAATATGCACCCGCGCCCTGCGACCGCCGCCGGCGACCACAAGCGAACTGGCATCCAGCTCATCCAGTGATTCGCGCAACTGCTTCGCCTCGATTCGGTCGCCGGCGATCAGGCACTCGGTGCAATAACGGTGTTCGCTCGGGGCCTCGCCGGGATGGCTGAGTTCATCGCCGGCCTCTTCCAGCGGAAACTCGCCACCGGCCGGCAGCTTGCCGCTTCGAATGTAGCGCCAGATTCCGTCGAGCAGATCCACGAAACCCTGTCCACCGGCATCTACCACGCCGGCTTCGCGCAGCACCGCCAGCTTCTCCGGTGTCGCCGCGAGCGACTTGTGTGCTGCCTTGCGCGCGCGGCTGAACAGCTTGCGGATGTCGCGTATGCCGTGCTCCACGCCCTCGACCATCGCATCGCCGAAGTCTTCCAATACCGTGGGCATGGTGCCGGCGACCGGTTTGGACATGGCCGACCAGGCTGCCACTGCGCCTGCCTTGGAGGCCGCCGCCAACTGACGCGCATCGAGTTCGCTGCAGTGACGGCAACTTTCGCTGATGCCGTGAAAATACTGCGCCATGATGGCCCCGGAATTTCCCCGGGCACCGTCCAGCGCCGCGTCCGCCACCTCGTCCAGCAACTGCGTCACTGGCCTGCGCCTGCCGGACTTCAGCCGCTGTCCGACGCTATTGAGGGTAAACATCAAATTGGTCCCGGTATCGCCGTCGGGCACCGGAAAAACGTTGATTCGATTGAGCAGATCACGCCGCGCCTGAACATGCGCGATGCCGGAGATCAACGCGTATTGAAGCTGCTCCGGTTCGATGCGCATCAGGCTCGAAGTCATGTTCATCGGCTTCTCACCTTTTCAAGCGCGTCAAGCACTGCCGACCGAAGCATCAATCGAGGCCGGCCAGTTCACGAACCTGGGAAGCCGTGAACGGCCAGGTGAGCTTCTCACCGGTATCCTCGTTGCGCACCACGGGAATCTGGTCGCCGTAGCGCTGGATCAAATCCAGATCGTCGTCGATATTGACGATCTCTATCTGGTCGGCCAGGCCGCCGACCGTGATCAGCTTGTAGGCCTTCTCGCAGAGCTCACAGGGCTCACGGGTATAGAACAGCAGTCCCATCGAATTCCTTCCGGTTCGTAACCATTTGCAACCCTGACATTATGACGGAAATCGGACGGTTTTCGAATGGCGCCGGCAGCCGGGCAAAGCTCGCAGCACGGAACCGCGGCCCGCGTTCGCCGTCTGAGTCACCATGTGGCAACGACCGGCTCTCCGTTGCATAATCCTCGACCACTCCAACCAACGGGTGATTCAGCATGGCCGTCAGCGTTTTCGACCTGTTCAAGATCGGCATAGGGCCATCCAGTTCCCACACGGTGGGCCCGATGCGGGCGGCCTGCCTGTTCGCGCGGGCAATCGAGCGCAACGGCCTGATCGAACAGGTCGGAAAACTCAAGCTGGAACTGTTCGGCTCGCTGGGCCATACCGGACGCGGTCACGGCACAGACAAGGCTGTGCTGCTTGGACTGGAGGGCAATATGCCGGATGGCGTCGACCCCGACCATATCGGCCAGCGCATCACCGAGATCTATTCAAGCGGCCGTATTTCGCTGCTCGACAAGCACGAGCTTGCCATAGACCTTCGGCGCGACATGACTTTTCACAAGCGCCAGACGCTACCGTATCACTCCAACGGCATGCGCTTCTCGGCACTGGACGCCGACGGCGAGAGCCTGATCAGGCGCGAGTATTATTCAGTCGGCGGCGGATTCGTGGTCAATCCCGACGAGGCGGCCGCCGATCGCATCGTCGCCGACACGACGCCAGTGCCCTACCCGTTCTCGTCCGGCGACGAACTGCTGGGCATCTGCCACCGCCACGAGCTTCGCATCGGCGAGGTGATGCTGGCCAACGAGCAGGCCTGGCGAGATGAATCCGAAATCCGCGATGGCTTGTTCAGAATCTGGCAGGCGATGAAGGACTGCGTCCAGCGCGGCATCGAAAGCGAAGGCTACCTGCCGGGCGGCCTGAAGGTGGAACGACGAGCGCCCAAGCTGTACCGACGACTGAAGGAGCGGGCGAAGCGCGAGGACCTCGACAGCCTGGACTGGATCAACCTCTACGCGCTGGCGGTCAACGAGGAAAACGCCGCCGGCGGACGCGTGGTCACCGCCCCCACCAACGGGGCGGCCGGCATCATTCCGGCAGTCCTGCACTACTACCGGAGGTTCGTAGAGTCGGCCAGCGAGGACGGCGTGCTCGAGTTCCTGCTCACTTCCGCCGCCATCGGTATCCTGTACAAGGAAAACGCGTCGATTTCCGGCGCCGAGGTCGGGTGCCAGGGCGAGGTTGGCGTGGCCTGCTCGATGGCCGCAGGCGGCCTGACTGCAGCGCTCGGCGGCAGCATGGAGCAGGTCGAGAACGCCGCCGAGATCGGCATGGAACACAATCTCGGACTGACCTGCGATCCGGTCGGCGGCCTGGTCCAGATTCCCTGCATAGAACGCAACGCAATGGGCGCGGTCAAAGCCGTCAACGCCACCCGCATGGCCATGGCAGGCGAAGGCAAGCACCGCGTTTCGCTGGACCGCGTGATCAAGACCATGCGCGATACCGGCCGCGACATGAAGACGAAATACAAGGAAACGTCGAGAGGCGGTTTGGCCGTCAACGTCATCGAATGTTGAGGAAACCCCGTGAAAAACTACTGCGCGTGCGCCTGGCGGCGTCCGGCGGTGCTCGGATTCCTCATGTACAACTTCGTACACTGCGGATCCTGCGCGCCGGCGGCCACCGCCAGCCACCCGCTCGCTACGTTTTCGCGGGGTTCCTCCTGACTGGACGACTGCAAGCCGTTTCAGGACTCAACGTTGAACCTGACACTTAACACCTAACACCTAGAACTTAAAAACCAACAACCAACAACCAACATTCAACAACCGAGCGACCGACCAGCCCACGAATGCCCCAGAGCCATCCGCCCCGCCCACCTGCCGCGACATCCGCAGTGCTCCGAGCCCTCTCGGTCCTGCTGATCGCCGCGACGAGCGCGATCGCGTACGCCCAGGAGATCTACCTCTGGACCGACGACGACGGTGTCCGCCACGTCAGCGACCGCCAGCCCGAAGACGATTACGAAGTCACTGTGCAGCGCGCGATCGCGCAGCCGGAGGCGCCGGTCGAAATGACCAATGTCGGCAGCCAGCGCGCGCCGGAATGGCAATTCAGCAATCGCATGCATGGTCCCGTCACCGTCCTGGTTTCCCTGGGCGAGACAGAAAACGTGGTGACCGAGCCGGCGCTCCCGACGTACCTCGAATTGCCAGGCCTGGGTCACCGGTCCGTTCTGATCGCAGCTCTGGAACCTGCAGCTGCCTGGAGCTATTCGATACACATGTCGGCAACCCCCGGCCCATTGTTTCCGACACCCGATGCCGATTTCGACTATCGCCTGCCATTTGCGCCCGATCAGCCGGTTCGGATCGGCCAGAGTTTTTCAGGTGAATTCAGTCATCACGCACCGCACAGCCTGCACGCGGTCGATTTCACGCTGCCGGTCGGCACGCCCGTGCTCGCCGCACGGGCCGGCACCGTGATGGACGCCGAGCGCTACTTTCACCGTGCCGGGCAGGATGCCGAAATCGACGGCCCCAAGGCAAACTATGTGCGTATCCTGCACGCCGACGGCAGTATGGGCGTGTACGCGCACCTGGAATACAACGGGGTATCGGTAAGTCCAGGCCAGCGCGTGACCGCCGGCCAGCAGATCGGGCGATCCGGCAATACAGGCTTCTCGACCGGCCCACACCTGCATTTCGCGGTGCAGGTGAATCGCGACATGGAACTGGTCTCCATTCCCTTCCAAATGCGCGACCACGACGGGAAGCCGATGGTCTTCGGGCGCTGAAAAGCTTGGAAAAGCGTTAACCACGAAGGGCACGAAGAACACGAAGGGAAAATCGAAAGAAGCTCCGGCTTTTCTTTACCTGACTAGCGTCGTGTCCCGGTACTTTACTCAAGCCAATGGAAAATTAGCGCAGAAAGCCACTGGGTCCCGGATCAGGTCCGGGACGACAACAAAGCGGAATCTCCGAGCCTGTCGCCCCGGACCAGGTGCGGGGCGACAACAAAGCGGAATCTCCGAGCTTGTCGCCCCGGACCAGGTGCGGGGCGACAACAAAGCGGAATCTCCGAGCTTGTCGCCCCGGACCTGATCCGGGGCCCAGCGGCTTTCGCGTCGGGCAATGACAGAACATAGAACTCTACTGGGACACAACGCTTTTCAGGTTTCTTTATGAGCTTTGTCCCCAGCCTTCCAGCCTTCCAGCCTTCCAGTCTTTTCTCTTTTCCCTTTTCCCTTTTCCCCATTCACCATTCACCCTTCACCTTTCCGCCCTTTCACCTTTCACCTCGTGACTTTCCCTTCGTGGTCACCGCTTTTCCAGCCAAGCCCGAATGACCTACACAACCCCAACCCCCTATAATGGACGGTTTTCCGCCGCCGGCCGCACAGGCACCCGCATGTCCTCATTGACCGAAGAAATCGACCGTCGTCGAACGTTCGCGATCATCTCGCATCCCGACGCCGGCAAGACCACGCTGACCGAGAAGTTCCTGCTGTTCGGCGGCGCGATTCAGCTGGCCGGGTCGGTCAAGGCCAGGAAGGCCTCGCGCCACGCGACGTCGGACTGGATGGAGATGGAGAAGGAACGCGGCATCTCGATTACTTCGTCGGTGATGCAGTTTCCCTACCACGACGCAATCGTCAATCTGCTTGACACCCCCGGCCATGCCGATTTCTCCGAGGACACCTACCGGGTTCTCACCGCAGTCGATTCGGCCCTGATGGTCATAGACTGCGCCAAGGGCGTGGAAGAACGGACCATCAAGCTGATGGAGGTCTGCCGTCTGCGCGACACGCCCATTTTTACCTTCATCAACAAGCTCGACCGGGAGGGCCGCGAACCGATCGAGCTGCTGGACGAGGTCGAGGAGGTGCTGGGCATCGAATGCGCGCCCATCACATGGCCCATCGGCATGGGCCGCCGGCTCAGGGGCATTTACCACATGCTCCGCGACGAAATCCATCTTTACGAATCCGGCCGAAACTACCTCCGCCAGGAGCCCAAGATCATCAAGGGCATCGACAGCGACCAGGCCGATGCCGAACTCGGCGACATGGCCGCGGAACTCCGGGACGAGATCGAACTGGTCAAGGGCGCCAGCCACGACTTCGACGCCGAGCGATACCTGAAAGGCGAGCAGACGCCGGTGTTCTTCGGCTCCGCGCTCAACAACTTCGGCGTCATCCCGCTGCTCGACGAGTTCGTCGAACATGCGCCCAAGCCGCAGCCGCGGGCCACCCTGGGTCGCACCGTGAAACCGGAAGAAGACAAGCTGACCGGCTTCGTGTTCAAGGTCCAGGCCAACATGGATCCGGCCCATCGCGATCGAATGGCGTTCATGCGCGTGTGCTCCGGCACATTCACCAAGGGCATGAAGCTCCAGCACGTGCGCATCGGCAAGGAACAGCGCACCCACGGCGCGCTGACCTTCATGGCCGCCGAGCGCGCCGAGGCCGAACAGGCTTTCCCCGGCGACATCGTCGGCCTGCACAACCACGGCACGATTGGAATTGGAGACACATTCACCGAGGGCGAGGCACTGCAGTTCGCCGGCATCCCCAGCTTTGCACCGGAACTGTTTCGCCGGGTCCGGTTGCGCGATCCGCTCAAGCTCAAGGCGCTGACCAAGGGCCTGACCCAGCTGTCGGAAGAA
>DATFJJ010000185.1:0-4441 GCA_035269245.1 Wenzhouxiangellaceae bacterium
CGACTGCCGCTCGTTATGGCGATTGTCATCACAATCGTCAGCCATTTGCAGTGCCTCCCATCGCGGCCACCAGCAGCAGTCCAATCGCGAGGCTGCTCAACATCAATCGCATTCGACGGTACCAACCCGGATGCCCGCTAAGCACCCAGCGCCAATCGGCGAGCAGGTGCAGGCCAAACAACAACGCCAACCAGCCGGTCGCGGCACTGAGCGGCATGAGCAGCGCCGGAAGCGCGGCGAGCAGCAGAAGATTGCTCGTGATCAGCGGCGCAGGCGCGTCCGCATTACGCTGCAGCGCGCCGGCCCACAGGCTGCCGTTGAGAAACGCCAGAATCGCCACGGCATAACCAACCAGCAGATGCTGCACCGGTTCGGGGGCGCCGACCACGCCGGTAACCGCCAGCGCTGCAAACGGGATGATCCCTGCCCAGCCCAGCATCCGGGCGGTCTTCTGCCTGTTCTCGATCATTGCATCCTCCTGACTGACAATCGATTGGAAACCGCGAATTTGCTCGAAGAACCGACACTATACCCTCGACGCCACTTGGGCCAGCACAAGCGCTTTGCATGCCTGGCGGAAGCAAAAAAAACCCCGGCCGGGAGCCGTGGCCGGGGTTATATCAAAGTGTCGTCAGCGGGCGGGAGGGAGCCAATAACCGAGAGGTAACCGCCAACGACGGAAGCAGTATCCGTGCCCGCCGTGAAACGGGAGTGAATCAGATTCCGGACGGTCTCAAGCCGCCGACCGGGCGCGCTTGAGCCACACCAGCAGCTGCGAAACTGCCGCCGGCGTCATACCCGGGATCCGGCTGGCCTGGCCCACGGTAGCCGGCCGCTGGCGCTGGAGCTTTTCCAGCGCCTCTGCCGAAAGCCCGCGTACGCAAGCGAAGTCGAAGCCTTCCGGGATCGGCATCTCTTCGGCACCCCGAGCCCGCTTTATTTCCGCATGTTGGCGGCTCAGGTACCCGGCGTAGCGGATGGTTGTCTCCACCTGCTCCGCCACGTCCCGACGCTCCACGCCCGGGCCCAGCGCCGGAATGGTCATCAATGCCGCGTAGCCGATACCCGGCCGCTTGAGCAGGTCGGCAGCACTGACGTCCTTGCTCATCGGGGTAGCCAGGCGCGATTCCAGTTCGCGTGCGAGGTCGCTTTCGCGGCCCACGCGCAGCTTTTCCAGCCGCCGGACTTCTTCTTCTATCGCATCGCGACGTGCAATGAACGCCGCATGGCGAGCAGCGTCGACCAGGCCCAGCTCGCGGCCGGCTTCGGTCAGTCGCAGGTCGGCGTTGTCTTCGCGCAGCATCAGCCGATACTCGGCGCGGCTGGTGAACATGCGATAGGGCTCGGCCGTGCCGCGCGTGATCAGGTCGTCGATCATCACGCCGATATAGGCCTCGGAACGCTCCGGCTGCCAGGCTGCCTGGCCGGCGACCGCGCGCGCGGCATTGAGCCCCGCGACAAGGCCCTGCGCGCCGGCTTCTTCGTAGCCGGTGGTGCCGTTGATCTGACCGGCCAGGAACAGGCGCTGGAGCACCCGGGATTCCAGCCCCGGCTTGAGGTCACGCGGGTCGAGAAAGTCGTACTCGATAGCATAGCCCGGGCGCGTGATGCGTACGCTTTCCAGGCCGGGAATGGTGCGCACGAACTCGAGTTGCACGTCGAAAGGCAGGCTGGTCGAAATGCCGTTGGGATACCACTCGTTGAGATCCAGGCCCTCGGGTTCGAGAAAGATCTGGTGCGAATCCTTGTCGGCAAAGCGCACGATCTTGTCCTCGATTGAGGGGCAATAGCGCGGACCGATGCCCCCGATGGCCCCCGAATACATCGGCGACCGGTCAAGACCGCCGCGGATGATGTCATGGGTAGTGGGCTGGGTGCGCGTTATGAAGCACGAGCGCTGCGCCGGATGGTCGTCAACCGACCCGAGGAATGAAAAGACCGGGCGGGGATCGTCGCCCGGCTGCTCTTCGAGCCGGGAGAAATCGATGCTTCGACCGTCCAGGCGCGGCGGCGTTCCGGTCTTGAGCCGCGCCACGTTGAGCGGTAACGCGCGCAGCCGCTCGGCCAGCGCATTGGCCGGCCCGTCACCGGCGCGCCCCCCTGACGAGCGGGCCTGCCCCATGTGGATGACGCCACCCAGAAATGTGCCGGTGGTCAGCACCACGGCATCGGCATGGAAGTCGAGCCCAAGGCCGGTACGGCATCCGACCACGCGGTCGCCCTCCACCACGAGGTCGTCGACGCTTGCCTGGAAAACCGTCAGCCCCGACTGTTGCTCCACCATTCGGCGGATCGCGGCACGATAGAGATTGCGATCGCACTGGGCGCGCGTGGCGCGAACTGCCGGCCCCTTGCTCGCATTGAGGCGACGCCACTGGATGCCGGCGGCGTCGGCAGCAACCGCCATCGCACCGCCCAAGGCATCGATTTCCTTAACCAGGTGACCTTTGCCGATGCCGCCGATCGCCGGATTGCAGCTCATCTGGCCGATGGTCTCGATATTGTGAGTGATCAACAGCGTGTCGGCGCCGCATCGGGCAGCTGCTAACGCCGCCTCGGTTCCGGCATGGCCGCCGCCGATCACGATGACATCGAAATTTTCCGGATAACGCATGGCAACCCACCGGGGGCGACAGCCCAAGGCCCTGAAATCAATCCGTTATTTTACCCCGACAGACGCATTGACCGGGATGATTGCGTCTTGCACCGGCGTGGCGCAAGGATCGAGAAGGCTCAGCGCCGCTTGTTGCGGCGGTTGTCGCGACGGATGTCTCTGGCCCGCGCGTCGCTGGAACGGTTGCCCATCGTGGCCCGACGCGAGGGCGTCGACGATGAGCGACTCGGGGCGCCGTCGGGACGACTGATATCGCGCGCCGACCGCGTGGGCGGAGCTGCGCGACGATTCGATCGCGGCGGGGGCGGGTCAAAACTCCGGTTCCTAAGATTCGACGGATTGCCGCGAGCGGCGTTGTCGGCGCCGCGTGAGACCCGGCCTGAGGCTTGTCTAGACTGGCGCTTGTCGCTATTCCAGTCGTTGGCCGGCGCACGCCTGATGGTTCTGGCGGCGCCGTTACGGTCGCGGCGGGCGTCACGATCGACTCGATCATCTGACCTGCTGTTCCTGGAGTTGACGATTACCCGGCCGCGCAGACTCTCTATCGGAATTCCGCGATGGCCTTCGTATGCCGTGCCGTCCCCGTCACGCCGGATACGATCGCGATCCATCACCCGCCGGTCCGGCCGTCGCTCCGAGCGCATATCGGGCGCCCGGCGCTCAGCCCTTCGATCAGGTACCGCTGTGCGCCTCTGCGGCGCAGGCGAATTGCCCGCGCTGCGCTGGCGCAGCAGGTCGGCGCGCGACTGCGAACGCGTGGCGTTGCTGTCACGGCGGTCATAAATCCCATCGACCGCACTGCGCGCGACCCGGTCATGCCCCAGCAAGTCGCGGCGGGAAGCATATGAGTCGCCGCGCTGAAGCGCCTCGAGCCGGCGGTCGATCTGGCGAAGCCTGTGGTGGCCGTGCCGGTCGCGCCGATAGTCACGACCATAGTGCCCGCCATAGTAAAACGGGTCGTAGCCGGAAAAGAAACCGAACGAATACGCCGGATAGCGGTACCCGTAGCCGTGCCACGGATAGCCGAAACCGAACGCAAACGAGCCGTGCGAACGAATCGGGCGGTAATAGCCCAAAGCCCAGCCCGGATAGGGGTAGTAAAGCGGCTCGTTGTAGCCGACGTAAACCGAATAGGGATGGTAGTACTGGCTGAAGTAGAAGTAGTCTAGCGACCAGTAGGGATAATCCACCGGGTTCACCGGACCATAACCACCTCGGGAAAACCCGGCCGCTTGCCCGTAACCGCCGGAATCGCCGTAATAGACGCCGGAGTCAGGATAATAGGACTGATAATAGGTCGAACATCCTCCCAGCGCCATTGCGAGCACGGCCAATGTCGCCAGATGGACGGCGGTTCGGATTTTTCCGGTTCTCTGGATCATGCTGGAACACTATCACACGGCGATAAACGGAAGCTGAACCGGGAACCAAACGTGGACCAATCGGGCGTCTGCGGGAAGGTACACTTCGGCCATGCCGATTGCCGAAAAACCCCCCGTACACCTGATCGACGCGAGCATATACATTTTTCGCGCCTGGTACTCCATGCCCGAAGACTTCGCCGATCCGCAGGGCCGCCCCACCAACGCCGTATACGGATTCGCACGTTTCCTGTGCGAGTTTCTCGAACACACCCGGAGCCGGCACGTTGCGGTTGCGTTCGACGAATCGCTTTCGAAGTCGTTCCGCAACGAGATCTATCCCGAATACAAAGCCAACCGCGATCCCGCCCCGGAAGCGCTCAAGCGCCAGTTCGCCTGGTGCCAGGACCTTGGCCGCGCGCTTGGACTGACCGTTTGCGCCGACAGCTACTACGAGGCCGACGAC